>JBFJJV010000004.1:0-57037 GCA_041635265.1 Panacagrimonas sp. | reverse complement strand
TATCAGCATGAGCAACCGTCGAGTGTGTTGGCTGCGTCGCCTTGAGAAGATTTCTAAGTGAAAGAGGAAAAATCAAAACAGCAACCAAAAAAAACAAAACAGGCCGACTCAAGTCTTGACAGAAGAAGTCATATCAACGCCTCGCATCAGCGGCCAAAGTGCACGCGTAGCGGGCACTTTGGTCCGTCTGCATGCGCTTGTTATGAGGTTCTTTCACAGTTTTCAGGTCTACTTGTAGTCAGGTTTGAAGAACACCGATAAAGGTAACAAGTAAGCGATTGCAAAAACGAATCCGAGCACTATTAAAAACACAGCTAGCCCGGCGTTCAGATCTATTTCTGGCAAATCTACAAAGATAAAAACCGCTAAGAGAGCCAATAAAAAGATCGATGAAGGAGCGTAGGAAGTTTTGCAATGCTTGCATTTGTGCGTATAGAAGCCGCCTGCAATACGAAAAAGCGACAACAGTGTTTTTAGCCTGTATCGATTAATGCTTTCTCCGCATTCTGAGCATCTCGCCATTATCATGATTCAACGAACCTCATAACAGTTATTAAGACGACCCCAGAGTCGTCTGATCGCTTTTGACCGGCCGCCGCCCCAAGCAGGTCGGTTCTTAACCTGCAAAACTTTTTCTCCGCGAGTCTTCATCTACACGATTTGCTACACGATTTGCAGTTCTGGAGTCGACAATGCTGATTCCTCGGTGTTTATTCCCGCCGGGAACTAAAGGTAGGGGGACTGCATCACGATCACCGGCCGCTACTGCTCGAAGTTGTCTCGACTGTTTGTCGGCGGCGACACCTCAGCCCGCATACTGATTCCGCGCAAAAAAGGTGGGAAGGCAGTAGATCCCGCTCTAAGCGGCATTGGCGTGTGCCGAGTGCATGCTCACTGCATTGGGATTGATTTCCGGAGAAGGTCTGGCAAGTCCGAAACCCTGTACAGCGCAAACCCCAATTTTCTGCAGTATGGCCAGCGATGCAAAATCTTCCACGCCCTCGGCGATGGTGGTGCGCCCAAAGCTGCTCACCATTTCGTGCATGGATTGAATCAGGCTCTGGTCCTCCTTGCGATGTGCCAAATGCCTGACAAAGGATTGATCAATTTTCACGTAGGAGAACGGCAGCTCGCGCAGATACTCAAAGGAGGCAAATCCGGTCCCGAAATCATCGAGGGCAAATTTGATACCCATCTCCACCAGATCCCGCATGGACCGTGCCGCGGACTCGAGCCGCTCGATCGCCTGGGTCTCCAGTAGCTCCAGCATCAGCCCATCCGGATTCATCCCTCGGCGGTCGATCGCATCTTTGATCAGATCTATCAGAAAAGGATCTTGAAGCGCCGTGGCAGATACATTCACTGCGAGCCGGTGATTGATGTTTCGGGATTGCAAGTCCAGAACTGCTTCAATCGACTTGGACAAGACCAGTTTTTCCAACTGGCGCAACTGGCCTGATCGCTGGGCAACGCTGATAAAGTCTCCCGCAGTAATCACGCCCCCATCCTTTTTTAACATGCGCAATAGCACTTCACTGTGAATTGACTTTAGCGTGTGTGCATCAAAAATAGGTTGGTAATAGAGCAGAATGCGATCTTCACGAATAGCCTCATCAATTTCGTTGACCCAGAAGCGGTAGTCATCCAGACGGCGTTCACTGAGCGCCTGCGCGGCGATCCAGTGCACTCCGCCGCCGTGAATTTCCGTCAGATTCAACATGGCATCGAGCTGATCGTCCACATTGCCTGCACAGGCATCCGCATCGAGTTCAACCCCAAGCAGGCACAAGTCGAGGCTCGCGGTTCTGCCGCAGATGCTGATCGGGCAGCTGAGTCTTCCCGGCGTCAGACCACGCAATTTCGACTCAACCACACTTTGATCCGCCTCGATCAGGAGAGCAAACTCAAGCCTCTCGATTAAAGCGACTTCGCTGGCACCTAACTCCTCGCCGAGACCGGAAACAATTTTGCCGACGCTGGTCTGCAGCACATCGCGCTGCTCATTGGACTCCTGATTCCACAGCACTGCCTGCTGCTCCGGCCTGACGAACACAAGACAACAGGGGTTTCTGAGTTCGCGTATCCGGCTCTCAAACGCTCTTCGGCTGAGCAGCCCGGTCACTTCGTCATGTGTACGCAACCAGCTCAGACGTCGCTCGGATTCTCGCAGGCCAGAGACGTCGAGCCCAACCGCCAACACTTGGTCAAGCTCCGCATCTGGCATCCGCACAATGCGCCATTTGACCTGATGGAAACTACCCTGTTCGCTCTTCAGTTCGAATTCATATTGCGAGCTCATCTCGTCGTCAATGGCGGTCACCAAGGCCTGACTGAATCCACGTTCGTGCAGGCCTGTAAATAATTTGGGGAGGTAGACTCCGGGCAAGTCGCTATGGGGGATACCGATCAGCCGAGATGTCATATGGTTGGCTGAAAGGATATGACCAGCCCGATCAAGGACGGCAATCGCTGCAGGTGCCGTATCAAAAATCCTCTGAACACGATCACGTTCGCAGAGCAATTCTGCTCGCTTCTGTGCGCGATCTTCTTCCAGTTTGGCCAACTGTTCAGTAATTTCGTTGGCCGTAATCAGCAGATCGGCCGTTTCATCCCGTACCCATGTCTTGTTAATTTTTGCCCCAAGCATGGTCCTTGCGCTCACAAAATCCGACTTGCTCAAAAGCGGCAGTGCGGCTCGCAAACTTCTGATTCGATTGATCGGCGCCTGATAAAACAAGGCCCCAAGAAGCAGCGCCAGCAGGACCCCGATCCCGGCAATGGTGAAGTATTGAATCCGGGCATCACTATATCCGCTGTTCAATACATCCTCATTCAGCTCTATGCCGATGCGTGGGACATCGCTCATAAGCCCGCCGACTTGATTGGAATACCACCAACTCGGCGCAGCTATTTCCAAGCTCCTTCCACGCGAGGACCGTCCAATTTTCTTCGCTATTCTTTCCGCCTCCAACCGGAATAAACGCACTTTCTCCTTCAGGCTGGTCTCCGCACCAAGCTTCACCACCTCCACTGGCTTCGCAACCGTCTCCGTCGCCTCTTCTGCTCCGATCATCAGCCTCAGGCTATAACCAGCAGACAAACCAATTCCCTGCAGCATGGTGCCAAGTGACAACACTTCAACCGCCACGATCTGTTTCTTGTCCCGCGTCTGAAATGGGACGACGCCCAGCACCATGCAATCATTCGTCCCGCACACGAGTTTTTGCGCCGATCCAACCGTATCCAGCTCAAGCTTTCGCGCCTTTTCTCTGAGCTCACTCGAAAGCTCTGGAAACTCGGCAGACTGCTTGTACCAGATGACCGGGTATCCGTCCGTGTATTCCGCAAGACCTTTGATCCGATTGAGCAAAGGTTCTGTCTTGGTCTCTACAACTATTTTCGGCTTGGGGACAGTATTTTTTTTCGGCTTCGCTAGCTCACTGGGAGGGTGCTCGCTCGTGGTTAGCTCAGGCGAAGCTGCAGCCTCAGGCGGGCTCGATGCCCTCCCGAACAGCCGGGCAAAAAAGCTGGGCCTTGCCCCGTTTTCGCCCGCCTTCGACTCGACCTCGTCTTTTTCGCTACGGCCCGCCTCCGCCTCAGTAATTCCCGCATCTTCAGCCGCTGCCTCGGCGAGTGCCGCTGCATTTGCGCCAGCCCGCGCAGCCGAAGCTCTCGCCGCAGCACGAGAAGCTCTTCGCGAGGATTCAGTTTCAACCTTGCTGAATTGTTGACGCGAAATATCCGCGAAGGTCTCCAGACTATCGAGTTGCCGTCTTGCTTCCAGCGCAAGGGCATACTCGACGGCAGACTGTGCTGAGCGCTTTAAACCGTCGACCCGCTTTTGTTTGGCATGATCCAGAGCTTGGTCGAAAGAAAATCCCAGCACACCCTGGAGAACTATCAGCGACAGTCCCACAACGGCAGCAAGTCGCACCTGCAGCGACAGGTGCCAATTGGTTCTCAATCCGCGCCGGGACGGCCTTGGATTTTTGCTCTCCGACTTTTCAGGGCCAAGCGGAGTCTCTCGCATAGCGACTTTATTCCTACAGCAATAAGAACAGAATCCTGCACTAAGACGGCTCGCCGCTACCTGAGCTGTCTGACAACGCGCTCTTCATATCCGACCAAAGGTGCTCAGCGGAACGAGCGAATTCCCACAGCAGTTGTAACACAGCTGAAACACTTTTTTGAACACGCGCCAAGGACGCCATAACGGGATTGGGGTAATGTTCCATCTACAATATTGAAATTCTTAGGAAATGAGCCAATGAAAACCCGAATTACCGACATGTTGGGCAGCAAGTACCCGATCATTCAGGGCGGCATGATGTGGGTGGGGCGGGCGGAACTGGTTGCCGCTGTATCCAATGCAGGGGGCTTTGGCATCATCACCGCGCTGACACAGCCGACGCCCGAAGATCTGGTAAAGGAAATTGCGCGCTGCCGCGAGATGACCGACAAGCCCTTCGGCGTCAATCTCACCATTCTGCCCTCCGCCAAGCCACCGCCATATGAGGCCTATCTGGACGCGGCACTGGACAGCGGCATCAAGGTACTGGAAACCGCGGGCAACAATCCCAAGGCCTTTATCGCCAAAGCCAAGGCCAGGGGCGTCAAGATTATTCATAAATGCACCGCGGTTCGGCATGCCCTCTCATCCGAGCGCAACGGGGTGGACGCTGTGTCCATTGACGGCTTCGAATGTGCGGGTCACCCGGGCGAAGACGGCATCGGCTGTCTGGTGCTGTTCGCCGTCGCAGCATCCCAGCTGAAAATTCCGCTCATCGCTTCGGGCGGCATTGCCGATGGCCGCACCATGGCCGCAGCGCTGGCAATGGGCATTGAAGGGGTCAATATGGGCACGCGCTTCTGCGTGACCCGGGAAGCCCCGATTCACAACGACATCAAGCAGCTGCTGGTCGATAAATCCGAGCGAGATACCAATCTGATTTTCCGCACCTTGCACAATACCGGGCGCGTGCTCAAAACCGATCTTTCCGATGAAGTCATTGCCATAGAAAATCGTCCGGGCGGATGTGAGTTTAAGGACATCCAGCCCCTGGTCAGCGGCATCAAAGGCCGTGAGGCGCTGGAGAGCGGCGATCCTTCTCGTGGCCTGATCTGGGCTGGCCAGACGGTGGGGCTGATTCACGATATCCCCACTTGTGCTGAATTGATTGATCGGATGGTGCGCGAGTGCCGTGAACTGCTGGCCAACGCCAATGCACGCGCCGCCTGAGATAGCTATATGACAGACAGACAATCATCTGCAGGTTTCAATGGTGCACGGCTCGCCGCTGATGTCTAAGGCTGGGCTTGGCGTTTGTGGCCTGCAGCGATACATTGTTTTCGATTGCGGCATTTGGTAGCCAAGGGCTGCATCTGCGAGTGCTTGAGTTCCAGGAGGCGGGCCAGATGGTGGCAATCAACGAAAAGGATTCTTGCAGGGCCGGGACGATGGTGCACTTGGACTCTCATCATCCGTCGGCGAAATCCTAAAGGGACATGGATACAGCCAATGATCGGCATTCCCCTGGGACTGATGACCGCCAACGCCGTGGAATGGGCGGTGCACAAACATGCGCTGCACGGCATGGGCCGCGAGCGCGGTCGCTTCTTGTCCTTTCACTTTCACGAACACCATCGTCTGGTTCGTCAGAACCAGTATCACGACCCCAGCTATCAGCGCTTCCCGCTCGGCGCACACGCACAGGGCAAGGAAGCCTGGGCGCTCATCGCCGCCTGCGTCGTGGTGGCCCCGCTGTTTCCGCTCACGCCGTTCTTCGTCGGTACGCTCTGGTATTCGGCAGCGAACTACTACCGTATTCACAAGCGCTCACATCTCGACCCAGCCTGGGGGCGATCGCGCATCCCCTGGCATTACGATCACCACATGGGGCGTAACCCCAGCGCCAACTGGTGCATCACCCGACCCTGGTTCGACTATGTCATGGGGACGCGCGAATTTACCGCCGATGGTCTGGTTGAGGACAACATTCTGGGTTTGCCGAAGCTGCCTGACTGGATCGCGAGACGGCTGCCCTCGCCAGAATCGCTGGGTCGTCATCATCCCGAGGTTTTTTAATGCGCCCGCAGCACAGTCACTCCGTCATCGTTCTAGATGCCATCAAAGCGCGCAAATGCTTCCAAGGGTAATCGCCGGGTCCTGAGCTGATTCACTGGCGCAGCCTCATCGGCGTGACCGATCGCCATTCCACAGAACAGCAGGAGTTCCTTCGGCGCTTCGGTGAATTTCTGTACCGTCTGCGGGTATAGCGACCAGCACTCTTGCGCACAACTAGCCAGACCCTGCTCTCTGAGCAGCAGCATGACCGTCTGCAAATACATGCCCAAATCCGACCATTGCGGCCGACCCATGCGCCGGTCCACGTAACAGAACAACGCCACCGGCGCATCAAAGAACTGAAAATTACGCTGAAACTGCTTCAGACGCCCGATTTTGTCGCCACGCTCGGCGCCGAGAAGCGCGTACATATCTTCCCCGACCTTGAACCGCTCGCTTCTGTGTGGCTCCCACAGATCCGGTGGATAAATCTCGTAGTCCCTAGCTTCCGATTGCGGCTGTTCGAACAGGCGCTCCTTCATTCGCATTTTGAGTGCTTGTAGCCGCTCGCCGCCCAGCACAAAGAGTTTCCACGGTTGCACATTGCCACCGGAGGCTGCGCGTGCCGCCTGAGTCAACACCGCCCTGAGGACCTGGCCATCCACGGCTTGAGCGGTAAAAGCGCGAACGCTGCGTCGAGTGGCGACGGCCTTGCTGACGTCCATGGCGGGATCAAAATAAGTGTGGGAACACCGAAATCATAGCCCGAGCCGGTCAAGCTTTAGGTGACGCGCTAAAATAGACGGTTCCCCGCCCGCTTTCCCGCCAAATCGCTTCTGATGTCTGACGCCGCTCTTCCAGCTGATCTCCCTGCCGTGCGCGACGACGGTGCGCAGGCCTATCTCGAGTGTGGTCTGGCATTGCAGATTGTCGATGCGGCCCTGAGTCAGCATGGCCCGGTGGTAGCGGTTGCCGGCAACGAGCAGCAGGCCTACCGCATGGAGGCGGAACTGCGGTTCTTTGCCTCGGATCGCGTGCCAGTCCTGCATCTGCCAGATGCCGAGACTTTGCCCTACGATCCTTTTTCTCCTCATCAGGAATTGCTATCGGATCGCATGGCTGCGCTGAATGCCCTGCCGGATCTGGAAAAGGGGATTGTCCTGATCACCGCAGACGCGCTGATTCAACGACTGCCGCCGCGCAGTTTCCTGGATTCACGTTCGCTCCTGCTCAGTACTGGACAAAAACTCGATCCGATGGCGTTTCGGGAGCGTCTGGTCGCCGCCGGCTACGCCTCGACGGGCGAAGTACAGACTCAGGGCGAATTCGCGGTACGCGGGGCGCTGATCGATCTGTTCCCCATGGGGTCGGACCGGGCCTACCGTCTGGATCTGTTCGACGACGAGATCGAATCCATTCGCACGTTTGATCCCGACACTCAGCGTTCGACCAACAAAGTCGAATCCGTGCGTCTGTTGCCGGCGCGTGAATTTCCAACCGACAAACAGGGCATCGAAGCGTTTCGCGGCAACTATCGGGAATACTTCCCCGGGGACCCCTCACGTTCTCGCATCTATGCCGAAGTCAGTCGTGGTTTCATGCCCGCAGGCATTGAAGCCTGGCTTCCACTCTTCTTTGGCCAGACGGCAAAATTCGTCGACTACCTGCCCGCGCGCAGCCGCATCTTTGCTCTGTCCGCTACTGCGACCGCCCTGAAAGCGGACTGGCAACAGATCCAGGATCGCTACGACCGACTCTGCGGCGATCTGGAACGTCCGCTGCTGAAGCCCGCCGATCTATTCATCGAGCCGCAGGAGGCCCTGAATGACTTGGCAAAGATTCCGCAATTGACAGCAGCAGAAGCGACAGCAGACAGGCTTCCAAAAAACTTGGATGAGATCCGCACCTATCTTGCCAACACCGACAATCGCGTACTGTTTGTCGCCGAGTCGCCGGGCCGGAAGCAGGCGGTCATAGACTGGCTCAAACCGCTGGGCATTTTGCCGCGCGCTTATGAGAGCTGGGCCTCGTTTAGCGATGCCAACAGCAGCCGCAAGAGCACCTTCGGCATCACCTTGGGACCTTTGCAACAGGGTCTGCTGCTACCAGAACTGAATGCCAGCATCATTGCCGAGCCCATGCTCTTCGGCCGGCGCGCACCGGTCGAATCGCGCAAACGTGGCCGGGTGCGTGACCCCGAAACCATCCTGCGCGATCTGTCCTCTCTGGCCATCGGCTCGCCGGTGGTCCATGTGCAGCATGGCGTGGGTCGTTATCAGGGTCTGGAGCGACTGGAAGCTGGCGGCATAGAGACCGAATTTCTGGTCTTGGAATACGCGGCGCGCAGCAAGGAAGGCAAGAAGAAAACCGGCGGTCGTGACAAGCTATATGTGCCGGTTTCCTCTTTGCAGCAGATTCATCGCTACACCGGGGCTGAAGACGAAACTGCTCCCCTGCACAGCCTCGGCTCAGAGCGTTGGACCAAGGCGCAGAACAAGGCACGTGACAAGGCCAACGATGTCGCCGCCGAGCTGCTGCAGATTCAGGCACGACGCGCAACGCGCAAGGGCCTGGAACTTGCGCTTGATCGCACCGAATACGACCGATTCTGTGAAGGCTTCCCCTTTACTCCGACCGAAGACCAGCAGAAGGCGATCGACGCGGTTCTGCACGACGTGTGTTCCGGCGCTTCAATGGATAGGGTGGTTTGCGGAGATGTCGGTTTCGGCAAAACGGAAGTCGCGCTGCGCGCCTGCTTTGCGGTCGCCCGTGCCGGACGCCAAGTATGTCTGTTGGCGCCAACGACCCTGCTGGCACAGCAACACGAAAAGAATTTTATGGATCGCTTTGCGGACTGGCCGATTCGAGTCGCCGCACTCTCCCGCCTGCGCACCGCCAAGGAACAGACCGAGATCCTCAAACAGCTGGCGAAGGGATCACTCGACATCGTGATCGGCACCCATCGCTTGTTACAGCCAGATGTGAAATTCAAAGACCTGGGGCTGGTGGTCGTGGATGAGGAGCACCGATTCGGCGTGCGGCACAAAGAACGACTGAAGAATCTGCGGGCAGAAGTAGATCTTCTGACCCTCACCGCTACGCCGATCCCACGCACTCTGAACATGAGTCTGGCCGGGCTGCGTGACCTCTCGATCATCGCCACACCTCCGGCCTCACGCATCGCCATCAAGACTTTTGTGTGCGAATGGGATCGCGGTCTGGTCATCGAGGCTTGCCAGCGCGAGCTGCGCCGAGGTGGTCAGGTCTATCTTCTGCACAATGAGGTTTCCACCATTGAGCAGTACAGCCGTGATATTCAGGAAATGCTGCCAGAAGGTCGCGTGCGATTTGCCCACGGCCAGATGCGTGAGCGCGAACTCGAGCAAGTCATGCTCGATTTCTATCACCAGCGTTTCGACATTCTGGTCTGCACGACCATCATCGAATCCGGCATCGACGTGCCTACCGCCAATACCATCCTGATCGATCGCGCCGATCGACTGGGACTCGCTCAACTGCATCAGCTGCGTGGCCGGGTCGGACGATCGCACCATCGCGCCTTCGCCTATCTGTTTGTGCCTTCGCGCCGCACCTTGAGCAAGGACGCGGAGAAGCGGCTTGAGGCCATAGAATCCCTTGGCGAACTCGGATCAGGTTTTGCGTTGGCCACGCATGACCTTGAAATTCGCGGCGCCGGTGAACTGCTCGGAGATGACCAGTCCGGTCAAATTGAGGAAATCGGATTTACTTTGTATTCGCAGCTACTCAGCAAGGCAGTCAAGGCCATCGAATCCGGTGAGCTGGACGACGCCCCGTTCGGCGAAGCGGCATGCGAAGTCGATCTTGGTGTGTCCGCACTGATTCCTGACGCATATGTTCCGGATGTTCATACGCGCCTGGTCCTGTACAAGCGCGCGTCCGAAGCGACGAGCATCGAGGATCTGTTCGAACTCAAAGTTGAAACCATTGATCGCTTCGGGGAGATACCATTACAGGCGGACAATCTGTTTCAAGCCGCCTCGGTGCGCATATCGGCACAGGAATTGGGCTTCAGTCGAATTCGCGTTTCCGCCAAGAGTGCGGTGCTGGAATTCGGCACCCGCGCGCGTATCGAGCCCGGCATGCTGATCAAATTGATCCAGGAGCAGCCCAAGGTGTATCGGCTGGAGGGCCAAAAGAAGCTGCACATCAACGCCTCGATGGATCCGGTGGACACGCGCGCCAGCCGATTATTGCAACTACTGGCTAAACTGCGCGCCCCCGAGGCGGCCAGAAAGGCGGAGACTGAAATTTGAGTGCGTTTCGAAATATCTGTCGCGGCCTGACGCTGGGTCTGCTTGCAGTGTCACTGCCCCTGCAGGCCGCCACCTGGCGTGTCGATTTGATTGTGTTTCGCTACCTTCGCGCCGTTGAGGAAGGCGGTCAGATCCCCAAGGCACCCCGCGTTGCCAAAGCCATCGAAATCGATGCCACTGAACAGCTCAGGAAAGCGGGCATCACGATTCTCACCGACGAAGAGTTCGGCATGCGCGACTACTGGGCTCAGCTGCGGGGCAGCCCGCAATTTCGTCCTTTGATTCGACTGGCCTGGACGCAGAAAGACCCGCCGGCCGAAAACGGTCCTAGGCTGCATCTCAAATCTGGCGAGCCGTTCACCGTCGAACTGTCCGAGGGGCTGGGCCGACGCGAATTTCTGGAAGTCGATGGCACCGTTTCGCTCACACTCGGGCGCTATCTGAGCCTGGATGCGGACATGATCTATACGCTTGCAGGCCCTGAAGCGGCATCCTGGCATCTTCAGGAATCCAGACAAATGCGCAGCGATGAGTTACATCACCTGGACAGTCCGAAGCTGGGCATCGTCGCCAAAGTCAGCAAGTGGCTTCCCTGACTATTGGAGCCGGTGCGGTGCCCCTAGGTTATGTGACATCGGGCTGATGATTTTCTTGTCATCTTCCAATATCGTGGTGCGTTGAGCGGCCGGCAGCGCGAGCTGACTTATCTCAACCCTGCCCTTTTCCAGCATGGCCCCGAACTGCTGACTCGGCACGGCAGGACTGTACATAAAGCCTTGCATCGCGTGACACCCCAGTCGCGTCAGAATTTCAGCCTGAATCTTGTTCTCCACGCCTTCGGCGATGATTTCCATGTTCAGTGCTGCGGCCATTGAAATCATCGCGCGCACGATGGCGACGGTGCTGCGATCGACCTCCAGCCCCGCTACAAAGGACTGGTCAATCTTGATGGTATCCAGCGGAAGGCGTCTCAGGTAAGCCAATGAGGAATAGCCCGTGCCAAAATCATCCAGTGCGATCTTGACCCCCATTTCCCTGACCGCAGACAGCCATCCCTTCGCAGCATCAAAATCTGTAATCAGGGCACTTTCCGTAATTTCCAGTTCGAGGTGCTCGGGCTTGGCCCGCGTTGCGCTGAACAACTCGCGCAGGCGATCAAAAATGCCGCGATGGTGCAGCTTGACCGCTGACAAATTGACGCTGATTCGAAAATCCGTATGGCGCTCCTGCCATTCCGCGATCTGACAGCACGTCGCGGTCAGCACATAGTCGTCCAGGGCAGGGATCAGACCGCTTGACTCCGCAATAGGAACAAATTCGGCGGGTCCGACATAAGCACCACCGCGCAAGGGCCAGCGAACCAGAGCCTCACCTCCGAGCAGTTTGCCGGTGCGGAAATCGACCTTGGGCTGGTAATAGGGGACGAGCCGATCACCGTCGATCGCCTGGCGCAAGCGCAATTCCATTGCCAGCGCCGACGCCAGATCTGGCTTGGATCGTCCTATGTGCTCGACCTTTTTCCTGCCACGCGATGCGGCCAGCGTCAGATCAATGTGTTTGAGAAGGTCCAGGCCCCGTTCGCCATCACGCGGATAAATCGCCACGGCGGTCCGAGCCTGAATGGGCCGCACAGACCCGTCGATCACCACTTCGGTCAGCAAGGCCGATGCGGTGCGCTCGACGGCTTCCTGTGCATTGAGGCTGGCAAGGTCGACGCTATCCAGATCTTGCGGAATCAACACCGCTGCGAAAAGGTCTTCGGAAACACGAGCCACGAAATCCAGAGGCCGCAAGGAAGCCTGAATGCAGCGCGTGGTCCCGAGTAATATCCGGTCAAATTCCTCGCGCGCCTCACTGGCCTGCATGGAAGAAAAATGATCAAGGCTAAGCGCGACAACGGCCATCGGACGTTGATTCTGCTCCGCACGAACCCGAGCACGCTCCAGCAACTCCAGTAGCTGTCGTCGATTCGGCAGCCCGGTCACTAGGTCATGGCTGAAGAGAAATTCGGCGCGCGACATGGCGCGTTCGCGCTCCTGGAGCTGGCCGCGCATGGCGTCCACCATGCGCTCAAGTTCATCAGTCCGGGCCCGCACCTCCTGCCCTGAATCTTCACGCCTGTGAGCCGCAGCCATATAAAACTTGATACGCGCTCTCAACAATGCGGGCAGGAGCGGCTTCTGCAGAACATCCAGCGCCCCGGCTTCCAGAGCTGCGTGTACAAATAATTCGTCGTTGCGCGACGTCATCATGATGATCGGAGTCAGGCGCGTGGCGCTGTTTTTACTCAGCCTTCGGCAGACTTCCAGACCGCGCCCACCGGACAATTCGTCCGAGATAAAAATCAGGTCAGGTGCAGATATCTTGGTGGCCGCCTCCTCAAGAAGCGCGCCGTCGTCCCACTGCACGACAGAGCCTAAGTTGTGCACTGACACGGCGGCCCAAGCCCGCCCCTCAGCCGCGTGATCTGCTACAAAAAATCGAGCCTGCTTGCTGCCATCCATAGATTGACAAGACCGTCCGACACTTCTGTGTCAGCTTCTCCCCGCGAGCGCTGTCCACCACACATTGTTACCTGAATTAAGTCTTAACGCCAAGCTTTTGATGTTGAGGTAGTTTTAGCAGTCAGAAATTTTCTGGATTTGGCCCTTCAGACAGCAGGATCCGAGCAGCTCGGGGCATCAGAACAATTCAGCTGAAAGCTGCCCAGAGCTGGCCCGCTTCGCGACTCGGCGAATCTGGGCTGCCGCTCAGTCACTTTATTTTCTGGCCGGGTCGCAGCCTCTTCGGGGCGCCCTAGGCTGTAGCGCCCGGCTAGCTCACAGAGTCCCTGCCCCGTGGGAATGCTTTCTGCTGCGATCGATTCGCCGTGGCCTTACTGCTCAGACTTCATTTGCGGAAAGAGCAGCACGTCCCGAATGCTGGCCGAGTCGGTCAGGAACATGACCAGTCGATCAATTCCGATACCCACGCCCGCGGTCGGCGGCAATCCATACTCCAGGGCACGGATATAGTCAGCGTCATACACCATGGCCTCATCATCCCCAGAGTCCTTGGCCATCACCTGCTCCTTGAATCGAGCAGCCTGGTCTTCCGCGTCATTGAGCTCGGAGAAACCATTCGCAACTTCTCGGCCACCCACGAAAAACTCGAATCGGTCTGTCACCTCCGGATCAGCATCGTTGCGCCGGGCCAGCGGAGAAACCTCGGTCGGGTAAGCCGTAATGAAAGTCGGATCCATCAAATGGGGCTCAACCGTCTTCTCGAATATTTCTGTCAGCAGCTTGCCCGCGCCGTAAGCAGGTTCGGCATCTATGCCCAGCTGCTTGGCAAAAGCATCCAGGTAGGCGCGATCACTGGCCATATCCAAATCAAACGATTCATTGAAGTGCTTGACGGCGTCCTTCATGGTCCAGCGATTGAACGGTCGCTCAAGATCGTACTCACGGCCCTGGTAAGTCAGCTTGCCGCTGCCATTCACGCTCAGCGCCACATCACGCACCATGGTCTCCACCAGATTCATGGCTTCCAGATAGTCCGAGTAGGCCTGATAGAACTCCAGCATGGTGAATTCAGGGTTATGCCGTGTCGACAGGCCCTCGTTGCGGAAGTTGCGATTGATCTCATAGACCCGCTCAAATCCACCCACAACCAGGCGCTTCAGGTATAGCTCGGGAGCAATACGCAGAAACAAGTCACGATCCAAGGCATTGTGATGCGTCACAAAGGGTCGGGCCGTGGCACCACCGGCGATGGTCTGGAGCATGGGGGTTTCGACTTCGACGAAGCCGAGCGAATCCAGAAATTGTCGGATAAAGGCGACCGACTTGCCGCGCTTCTCAAATACCTGCTTCACCCCTGGATTCACGATCAGATCAACGTAGCGCTGCCGATAGCGCGCCTCGGTGTCGGTCAGCCCCGCCCATTTTTCCGGCAAGGGCCGCAGTGACTTCGACAGCAGGCGGAATTCCTCGACCGCCACGGAGAGCTCTCCCGTCTTGGTTTTGAACACGCTGCCTGAGACCCCGACGATGTCACCCACGTCCGCGCTCTTGAACAAGGCGTAGGTCTGATCACCGACCACGTCACGCTTCAGGAAAATCTGAAGTCGCCCGCTCGAATCCTGCAGCTGCGCAAAGCTGGCCTTGCCCATGACGCGCTTGGCCATGAGTCGTCCTGCCAGCCGAAACTTCTCCTCGCTCGCCTCGAGCGCCTCTGGTTCATGCTCACCATAGGTGCCATGAAGATGCTCAGCCAGCGTGTCACGACGGAAATCATTGGGGAAAGCATTACCCGCCTCACGGAGATTTTTCAGCTTTTCCCTACGGGTCGCGATGATGTGATTTTCATCGACAGCGGGCGCGTCTGCTTTGTTGGTCTTGTCCAATGCTATAAACCCTGTTTCAGGCTGGCTTCAATATAAGGATCCAGATGGCCATCCAGGACCTTCTGGGTATCGGAGATTTCCAGACCGGTGCGCAAATCCTTGATGCGCGATTGATCCAGCACGTAAGAGCGGATCTGACTGCCCCATTCGATATTGTCTTTGGAATCTTCCACGTTCTGCTTTACCGCATTGCGTTTCTGCATTTCGGCATCAAACAATTTGGCGCGCAGCATTTTCATCGCCGTGTCACGGTTTGCGTGCTGACTGCGCTGCGTCTGGCAGGCCACGACAATGCCGCTGGGCACATGCTTGATGCGTATGGCCGACTCGGTCTTGTTCACATGCTGACCGCCAGCGCCGCTGGCTCGGTAAGTATCAATTTCAAGGTCAGCCGGGTTGATTTCAATCACAAAGCTGTCATCAACCTCCGGGGCGACGAAGACGCCCGCAAACGAAGTGTGACGTCGGTTGCCCGAGTCGAACGGCGATTTGCGCACCAGTCGGTGCACACCGGTTTCCGTGCGCAGCCAGCCGTAGGCGTAATCACCCTGAACGTGGAGCGTCGCGGATTTGATGCCAGCCACTTCCCCGTCGGAGCGTTCCATCAGATCGACCTTGAAATCCTTGGATTCAGCCCAGCGGGTATACATGCGCAACAACATCTCGGCCCAGTCCTGAGCCTCGGTGCCGCCCGATCCGGACTGGATATCGACGTAGGCATTATGGTCGTCCATCTCACCACTGAACATGCGGCGGAATTCCATCTTGTCAGCCAGCGCCTGTAGGGCTTCCACATCGCGCCCGATCTCGGCAATGGTCGTCTCATCCCCCTCGCCCTGTGCCATTTCCAGCAGCTCAGAGGCATCGCTCAGACCCGATTCTGCGCGATCCAGCGACTGCACCACATCCTCCAGCAGTGCGCGCTCCCGGCCGAGCTCCTGCGCATATTCTGGCTTGCTCCAGACCTCGCTTTGTTCTAACTCAGCTGTGACCTCAAGCAGACGATCCCTCTTGGTGTCGTAGTCAAAGATAGCCCCGGAGCGCGTCGAAACGCGCTCGCAGGGCCGTAATCTCACTTCCAATATGCTGCGGTTCCATAACCAAGCCAATCAATTTGGGGCGCGAAGTATAGCGGGGGACTGGGCACCTCTGTCGTCGAAATACTTTGACCCCACCCCCTGTGTAAACCATAATGTGCGGCTGGCGACGACAGTCACGGAAATCGGGGTATAGCGCAGTCTGGTAGCGCGCCTGCTTTGGGAGCAGGATGTCGGGAGTTCGAATCTCTCTACCCCGACCAATTTAAATCTGGTTTGCCTCCGGCAAAAAATTCAGTCCAGCGGACTGATTTTAAGATTTAAAGGCCACGGCAGTGGACACAGTGGATTGAGCTCAAGATTTAAATCCATGGCAGTCGCCAAGCCAGCGCCGGAGAAAGCCAAAGACGTAGCGAGAGGGATGCGTACTGAAATGCGCAGAGCGCCTAAAAATCAAGCGCTTCCGGCGCCCCAAGAAACGAGTCAACAAACCAAATCCACATCAACAGTAGTATCGGCGGCGCTGACCCGTTAGAATTCGCCGCCCTGTGGTGGCCGTAGCTCAGTTGGTAGAGTCCCAGGTTGTGATCCTGGTTGTCGCGGGTTCGAGCCCCGTCGGTCACCCCAATTTAAAATTGGGGTTGGTGTTCGCTGAATTTATCGCGCCATCGCCATAAAAAAGAAGTGCGGAAGAAGAAATGGGTTGCTAGCTCAATTGGTAGAGCAGCTGACTCTTAATCAGTAGGTTCCCGGTTCGAGTCCGGGGCGACCCACCATTTCTCCTATTGACTTCAACTGTTTGCACTCACTCCGATGCAAGTCGTCGTGCGCTGAATCAGCAGCTGCTGCACTTGGGAGCTGCTGCGAATTCAGGCTTGATTGGTGCCCGACCGGGTCATGTGGCGAGCTTAATACTGCAGTCTGGGCCTGCCATATGCGTCTCCGCTGACAGGAACCCGCTCGACTACGACAGTCGCCTGTCACTCAGAGTGGACTCAACTTCGTGGTCGCCGCATTCGTCATCCGCAATTCCTGCCCTAGGCCAAACGGAATTGCCGTCGCCTATGACAGTGCTGGCACCCAAGGATGCGAGCTCTCAGCCCCAGGCAACGGCAGGGGCCATCAATTGGGCAAGCAATAGCACACTGACAGCAAAACGAATTGGCAAGCTATACACGTTTCCCACTCCCTCGAATCAAGCGCGATGCCTGCATAATTCCCTTAGTCCAAAGGCCGGTCAGGCAAAAGCAGACAATCGGAGCCTTCAGATTGATCGAAGGTGCTGCGAGCGCAATTGATGCGGTCGACACGCGGGCCCTCCGAATCTTCCGTCCTTTGAATCAAGACCGTTCTCAGCTCACTGCGACAGACCCAGGCCATGGAGGGCACATCCTCTTTTCGCTCCGCTGTTTCCGATGAGGGTGAACTGTCCGCGCTGCGCTGACGCCTCGCCCATGCGGTCGTGTACTCTTTGAGTCCAGCATTGCCAGAGCCACACATGCCTATTCGCACGTTTTTTCAAAACCGCGTGGAACCGTATATCCATGGCATCTCCATGCAGGGACTCAAGGCCGGTGCTGCCGTGATGCCCTTTCGCTGGCCCAAGACTTTTGAAGGTAAAGCGCCATCGATCCAGCTCTGCCGCTATCTGATTAAGCAGGGTCACAAGTCCGTCTTGCTGGTGACCAGCAAGACCCCGGTTCGCACGGGGCTGATCGCACCGCTGTTGCGCGAACTGGAATCCGGCGGGATCAAGGTGACCGTACATGATGAAATCAAACCGGATCCCACGGTGGAAAGTATCGAAGCGGCGGTCAGCATCCTCAAGGCAAATCATTGCGACGGCGTCATCACGCTGGGTGGTGGCTCCTGTATTGACGCAGCCAAAGTGATTGCTGCACGCGGTCGCAACGATAAATCAATACTCAAGATGACCGGCATGTTTCGCGTCACGCGCGGCATGCTGCCGCTCTATGCGATTCCGACCACCGCAGGGACAGGCTCGGAAGTCACCATTGCGGCGGTAGTGACCGATGTGGCCGGGCAACGCAAATTAGCCCTGTTGGACCCCCGACTGATGCCGCGCGCGGCCGCGCTGGACGGATCCCTGATGCTTGGCGTGCCGCCCGCCACGACCGCGGCAACTGGCATGGATGCATTGACCCACGCAGTAGAGGCCTTTATTTCGCTCAACGCCAGGACGCGCACCAATGTGCTCGCACTGGAGGCCGTACGATTGATCATGATGCACCTTGAAACCGCGGTGGCCGACGGCAGCAATCTGAAGGCGCGGCAAGCCATGGCACGCGCATCACACTTGGCTGGCAAGGCGTTTACGCAAGCGGGCGTTGGCTATGTCCATGCCATCGCGCATAACTTTGGCGCGCTCTATCACGTGCCGCACGGCCGTGCGAACGCCATTGTCATGCCCTATGTTCTGGATCACGCGCTACCCAAGTGCGGCCGACGCCTGGCACGTCTGGCCAGAGAGAGTGGCATCGGCGATGAAGCCATGAGTGCCGAGGCACGAGCGCGACTCTTCATCGAACGAATCCGGCAAATGAACAAACGCTTTGATATTCCGGACAAACTCGATGTGCTCAAGCCGACAGATATCCCGCGCATTGCAAAGGCCGCACGTGAGGAGGCCCGATTTACCTATGCGGTGCCGCGCTATATGCGTCAGGGCACTTGCGAGCGTATTGTTTCGCAGATGTTGGTTTAAGCGGGGTTCGAATGTTGAGGACCGTGATCCCAGCACGGTTCCCAAGACATTTCCATTGCCCTAAATACTGGAATGATCGCCTGTTGTACAAATGCCGAGATCATCCGTCTCGCCAGTTATAAGCGTCACCCTTCGACTAGCGTTTTATTTGGCCGGCCTGATTCACAGATCAGAATTGCGCAAAACCTCACAGACAGATTCATGCATCCGGCTGTTCAGCCGAGCACCTGTCTTTCCCTGGGGCTAATTGGCAAATACTTTCTTCATGACTTCGCTGGTTCTGGCCGCCGGATTCGTGCGAATGGCTTTCTCTTCCTGCGCCACCCTTTGGAACAGCCCCTCCAGTGCCTTGCTGGTGACATAGGCGTTCACATCCGCATCCGCGCCAGCCAGCAGTGCCAGCGGACCCGCGGCAGCCATCATCTTTTCATACTGTTGGACCAGACCCGAACTTGCCGTGACATTGGCGACCAGAGGCTTGAACTGAGTCGTGAGGGTCTCGCTCGTGGCTTGCTTGAAATACTGTGTGGCCGCATCCGGAGGCCCGGACAAAATAGCCCTTGCATCGTTGATGGTAAGTTTCTGGACGGCCTCAGAAAATACATCTGCGGCAACCGGCACCGCTTTCTCTGCAGCGCGATTAAACGACAGGTGCATCTCATCTATTTGCGGCCCGTATCCTGCCGCGCGCATAAAGGAGTCGGCCTGCACCACTGTTTTGGGCAAGGGGATTCGAAACTGCTCATTGGCCCAGAATCCGTCAGTGCTACCAAGTTGCAGGATGGCGCTCTTGGTACCCTTGGCCAGCGCCTCACGCAGACCCTGCACAATTTCCTCTTCAGCGAGGGCAGCACCCTGCTCTGCGACACCTGACTGCTGAAAAATCTGCTTGGCGAAGTCAGCCCAGCCGCCGGCAAGAACTGCCGCCGGCAGCCAGCATAGGGCGATCAGGATGATCAGTCGCGGAAGCGGGCTACTAGAAGAACGTTCCATACATAAAACTCCGGAATGAGCGAAAGCGGGACTGGGTCGGTGCGACGATCACGGTGACCGAGGGTTTGGGTTTGACAGCGGCGCGGTCAAATCGCTGCGGGGACGACAGCAGCAGACTGCCAGTCGCTGCGTCACTTTGCCAGTGGCATCTGCCTAATCACTGCCGTTGCCTGAATATCATCCGCAGCCGAGCCAGGAATTTATCGCGCACTTTCGCGCGCTCGACCGATTCCGCTGTGCACCACTTTATTAACGACTCAGAAAGTTGTGGAATGAGCGGTTGCCTTCGCTGGGCTGATTACGAAGACAGGCGACATTGGCGGAAATCTGGTCAATGTGTCGCAAACCCATCCGGCGAGAGACGCGCCCGGTGATCGCTTCGTCTTGTGGGCCTGAAAATCACGCCGAGTGCGCCCGAGCAGCAGGCTGAGCATCGCCACCAGATATTTTCCAAATTGTGCCTGCTCTGTCCTTGCATCCTCTAGGCCAGATTTGCTGTGGGCGCTGGCTGAACACGCAAGATGAGCCGCCATCTAGGCAACGGGCAATATGCAAACCACGGCAGGCCTCGGAATTGTAGTTGGAGACATTTCTTGCTGAAAGGCAGGATCCGGCGGCCCGGCGAAAGGCCTAGCTCCGGCACTCTTGATCGCAGCAAGGCACAGAGCGCCCTCATCCCCTGTTCCGGACAGAATGATGCCGATGGCGTTTTCCTTCTGGTCTTCAGCCAGAGCGCGCAAGGATTGATCGATGAGCGTTCGCGAACCCATGCTTTTATCAGGCTCTGTCAGCATCAATTTTCCGGTGCGAATTTCAATGCCATGATCCGGCGGACAGATATGGAAGTGCTCGGCTTCGACCTGCATGCCATGTTCCATAGTGCAGACCGGAACTGGCGTGTATCTGGCCGGAAATCAGATGGCTGGCGGAATTCTGGGGCTTGTGCGAATCAAGCAAATTACCGATAGGATGAAGCAGCGTAAAAATTTTCGAAAATGCCGAGCCGGCGACGCAGGCAGGCGGCGCGACATTCGGGAGGCTTTCGGAGGTCAAGCGCAGAGTAAGGGCAATCACCTCAGAATCGTCCGAGCACCCCTCCTGATCCGCCATCCGGCTTTCTTAACAAACCAGCTCCGCGGCCTCAGTGCCCTTCACGGATTGAAGGCATATAGGTCGATGGTTCAGTGCTTGTTTTTGTGATTGTTTTTGGAATGTTTGTGCTTGCGCCCCTTGCCGTAATGTTCCACCACATATCCGTGCTCCGTATACGGCCGGTCAGAACCTAATTCGATACTGATGCCGCCACGTGTGAAAGGCTGGTAGGAGACCGGCAGATTGGCGCCCACGCGCCAGTTTCCACCGTCGAGCCAGAACCAGACAGATGACTGTGGGGAGTAATAAATCTCGCGTTCGGGATAATAGATATAGCCATGTTTGGCTCGATAGCCGTGCGCCGGCGCATGCGGCGGCGGATCCGCGAACACTGGCACGAGCCAGGCCGCGGCTGCCGAAAGTGCAATGGCAGACAGGATAGTGCGAATTCTTTTCATCTTGGCTCCCCCGTGTATTCAGACCCGATAGAAGCCAGAACTATGCCGACCATCGCTGAATTGCCAGTGAACTGAACGGTATCTGGCAGATTCGCATGAGATAATGCGAAATCTATCCAAACTAATGACCCGCCCCCGGATGATGCGCAAGATACTTGTCACCAACGCCCTGCCTTATGCCAACGGACCGCTCCACTTGGGCCATATGGTGGGTTATGTACAGGCCGATATCTGGGTGCGCTTTCAGAGAATGTGCGGCAATCAGGTGAATTACGTCTGCGCGGACGATGCCCATGGCACGCCGATCATGCTGGCTGCCGAAAAAGCAGGTATTAGCCCGGAAGCCTTCATTGAGAACATCCGCAGCGAGCACGCCACCGACTTTGCCGATTTCGGCGTCGCTTTTGACCACTATCACTCTACTCATACGCAGGAGAATCGCGAACTCAGCGCACTGATCTACAGCCGCCTGAAGGAAAAGGGTTGTATTGCGCGGCGATCCATCGAGCAGCTCTATGATCCGGTCAAGAATATGTTTCTGCCAGATCGCTACATCAAAGGTGAGTGCCCCAAGTGCGGCAGCGAAGATCAGTACGGCGACAATTGCGAGAACTGCGGCGCAGCATATGCACCAACAGACCTGAAAAATCCACGATCTGCGGTGTCCGGCGCGACGCCTGTACTCAAAGAGTCAGAGCACCTTTTCTTCGAACTGGGCAAATTTCAGGGTTTTCTGGAGGAATGGCTACAGGGAGATGTTGCCCATAGCTCGATCAAGGCCAAGCTGCGCGAGTGGTTTGAGAGCGGCCTCAAAGATTGGGACATCTCGCGCGATGCACCCTATTTCGGCTTTCCGATTCCTGGCGAGAAGGACAAATTTTTCTACGTCTGGCTGGACGCGCCGATTGGTTACATGGCGAGCCACCGCGCCTGGTGCGAAGCCAACGACAGCGCGGAATTCGACAAAATATGGGCTGCCGATGCGGACAGCGAGCTACATCATTTTATCGGCAAGGACATCGTCAATTTTCACGGTCTGTTTTGGCCAGCGATGCTGCACGGCTCACAACACCGCACGCCGACCAAGCTGCACGTCAACGGCTATCTGACCATCAATGGCGCCAAGATGAGCAAGAGCCGCGGCACCTTTGTTCGTGCGCGTACCTGGCTCAATCATCTGAACCCGGAAATGCTGCGCTATTACTTTGCGGCCAAGCTCGGCAGCGGCGCAGACGATCTGGATCTGGATCTGAAGGATTTCCAGGCGCGAGTGAATAGCGACATCGTTGGCAAGTTTGTGAACATCGCCAGCCGCTGCGCCGGTTTCATCGACAAGAAATTTGAAGGTCGGCTTGCGCCTGCCATGCACAGCCCGGATCTGTTTGAGGAATTGAGCGCTGCGAGCGAAGACATCAGGACCCTGTATGAGAAAGGGGATTACGCCGCGGCCTTGCGCAAAATCATGCTGCTGGCTGACAAGGCCAATGCAGAGATTCAGAGCATTGCGCCGTGGCAGCTGGTCAAGCAGCAAGACCAGCGCCAACAGCTGCATCAGGTCTGCACCACCTTTATTAATGTATTCCGACAGTTGGCGATCTATTTAAAGCCCATCCTGCCGCGGATCGCGCAGGATGTCGAAACCTTTCTGAAGGTGGCGCCGCTGCAGTGGCGTGATCTTAAGGAGCCGCTACTGGGACATCAGATCAGCCCATACAAGGCGCTGATCACCCGCGTTGAGCCTAAAGCCGTAGAGCAGATGATGGCAGCCGAGGCCGAACCGCCAGGTTCGCAGACTGCGGAAAAGCCGAAAGAGAAAAAACCAGTGAAACAGCCAGAAGCCGCAGGTGGTGATGGCTTTGCCAGCATTCAGGAATTCGGAAAGATCGATCTTCGCATCGCTCGTATCAGCGCTGCCGAGGCGGTAGAAGGGGCGGACAAGCTGCTCAAACTTCAGCTTGACCTTGGGCCCCTGGGGTCTAGGCAGGTCTTTGCCGGGATCAAAGCGGCCTACGCGCCCGAGCAGTTGGTCGGCCGTCTGACCCTCTGTGTGGCAAACCTGGCACCGCGCAAAATGCGCTTTGGCCTGTCCGAGGGCATGGTCCTCGCCGCCAGCGATGATCGCGGCGGCCCTTTTCTGCTTTCGCCTGACGCGGGTGCTGAGCCGGGCATGCAGGTCAAGTAATCGTGCAGGCGGGTCCGGCCAGTCAATTGGCGGCTCAGCTTGATCAGCTGCTGCCGCAAACACAGTGCACCCGCTGTGGCTATCCCGCTTGCCTGCCCTATGCCGAGGCCATGGCCGTGGGCGAGGCGGAGATCAATCGCTGCCCGCCCGGCGGGGCAGCCGGGGTTCAACGCATCTCCGAATTGTTGCGGCGCAAGTCGATCCCACTGGACGCCGAATGCGGCGTCGAGAAAAAGATCGAAACCGTTGCTCGCGTCATTGAGGAAGATTGCATCGGCTGCACCAAGTGCATCCAGGCTTGTCCGGTCGATGCCATCGTCGGCGCTATGAATTTGATGCACACGGTCATCACAGATGCCTGCAATGGTTGCGAGTTGTGCATACCGCCCTGCCCCGTTGATTGCATCGTGATGGATGAAGCGCCCACTCATCCGCCCGCGATCGAATGGGCAGATCGGTATCGCGCCAGCTTCAATGCGCGTAACACACGATTGGCGCGGCTTGAAGACGAGCGTCAGCGAGAACGCAAGAAACGAAAATCAAGCATCGATCCTGTGGCTGCGGCGCTGGCAAGGGCACGGAGAAATAGACCCGCATGAACGCCACAAAGCGAGCGGAGATATATCGTCGACTCCGTGAGCGCAATCCAGAGCCGACCACCGAGTTGGCGTTCACGTCGCCGTTTGAGCTGCTGGTCGCCGTTGTGCTGTCCGCCCAGGCGACAGATGTTTCCGTCAACAAGGCAACGGCCAAACTCTACAAGGTGGCCAATACGCCGAGGAAGATGCTCGATCTTGGCGAAGAAGGTGTACGAGCCCATATCAAGACCATCGGCCTGTTTAACACCAAGGCCCGGAATGTCATCGCTCTGTGTCAGATGCTGATTGAGCAGCATCAGGGCAAGGTGCCGCGTTCACGCGAAGCATTGGAGGCCCTGCCCGGGGTTGGCCGCAAGACCGCCAATGTCGTCCTCAATACAGCCTTCGGTGAGCCGACGATCGCGGTGGACACGCATATTTTTCGGATATCCAACCGCACTGGGCTGGCACCGGGAAAGACTGTCCGCCAGGTGGAGGATCGGCTGATCAAGTTCACCGAAGACGAATTCAAACGCGATGCCCATCACTGGCTGATCTTGCACGGCCGTTATATCTGCAAGGCGATCAAGCCCCTTTGCAGCGAGTGTGTGATTCATGATTTATGCGAATTCAAGCAGAAGACCCCAACGGCACCCAAGGTATGAGGCGCGCCTCCTGCGACCTGATCTCGCGTCATGCCGAATTCAAGCTGTGTCATTCATTAATTAGAGACTAACCATGGACAATAGCGACCTCGAACTCTTCCGCGACAACGTTAAGCGCTTTCTGAGCGAAAACGCCGAGCCCCATTACGAGCAGTGGGAAAAAGAAGGCCGCATTCCGCAATCCTTCTATCGGCAAATGGGCGAGCAGGGCTTGTTGTGCGTGGATCAGCCGGAAGAATATGGCGGCATTGCCGCACCCTTCGCATTCTCTGTCGTGGTACTCGAGGAGTGCGCCCGCATGGGCTTCATGGCATTGACCTCTAATTTGTCCGTGCACTCCGACATCGTCGCGCCCTACATACTGCATCTGGGCAATGAGGCGCAGAAGAAGAAGTACCTGCCACGCATGGCCACAGGCGAATGTATTGGCGCGGTCGCCATGACTGAACCCGGCATGGGCTCGGACCTTCAGGGCATGAAAACCACGGCCCTGGCGGATGGTGATGACTACTTGATCAGCGGCTCCAAGACCTTTATTACCAACGGTCAAAATGCCGGCGTGGTGGTCACTGCCGCTAAAACCGACCCCAAGCTCGGCGCGCGCGGCACCACACTGTTTACCGTCGATACGGCCGCCGAGGGCTTTGCCCGCGGCCGGAATCTGGACAAAGTCGGCCTGCATAGTGCCGACACTTCCGAGCTTTTCTACGACAACGTTCGCGTCTCTGCAGATGAGGTCCTTGGCAACATCGGTGGCGGCTTTGGACATCTGGTGGATGAACTGCCGCGCGAGCGCTTGGTGCTCGCCGCCGGCGGCGTCGCGCATGCGCAGGGTGCATTGGACAAAACCATCGAATACGTGACTCAGCGTAAGGCCTTTGGCCGGCCAATCGGCTCATTCCAGAACACGCGCTTTGAACTGGCCAAAATCAAGACCGATATCGAGGTCAATCGCGCGTTTCTGGAAAAATGTACCGAACTCTACGCTCTGGGAAAACTCGATGCGGTTTATGCCGCCATGGTCAAACTTTCGACCACCGAAATGGAAGGACGTGTGACCGATGCCTGCCTGCAGCTTTTCGGCGGATACGGCTATATGACCGAATACCCGATCTCGCGTTTCTGGGCGGATGCACGCATCCAGCGCATCTATGGCGGCACTTCAGAAATCATGAAAGAAGTCATTGGGCGCAGCATGGTCGGAAAAGGCTGAAAAAGACTGCATGGCGACATCAGTCCAGGAGGCGGACTGCGCGCCGATCTGGGCGCCTGATCTTCGCCATGCCAGTTCAGCAAGGACTAATGCGCCTCATCCAAGCTATAGAATGTATTTCGACACCCGTACCGGAGCCCCTGTCATGCCGCGCATCAATCGCCTGATCGTTTTCTTTCTCGCCTCTTGGCTGAGCGCTGGCTGGGCGCAGAATAGCGAACCGACGGCGGCAGATCCTGATATTCAGGTCTCGGCGGAAGCCAATAATGAAGACAATCGGCCCGTCCCGCAGGAAGGCTACACCGCGGACGAGATCGTTAATGTCGCGGGCAACTTCTTTGGTGACACTTCGCAGGGGATCGCCAAGGCCATTGAGCGGGTTTTCGCCGAACAGGGCAAGCCCGTTGCGTATATCACCGGCGAAGAGGCCAGCGGCGCGATCGGCATCGGCTTGCGCTACGGCCGCGGCACCCTGACCTACCGCGATGGTGCGGCCCAGGCCGTGTTCTGGCAGGGACCGAGTATCGGCTGGGACTTCGGCGGCAATGCCTCCAAAGTGATGACGCTGGTCTATGGCCTGGAGACTACCGGCGAGCTATACCAACGATTTCCCGGCGTCGAGGGAAGCCTTTATTTTGTGGCCGGTGTCGGCCTGAATTATCAGCGCAAAGAAGCGATTACCCTCGCCCCGATACGAACCGGAGTGGGTGTGCGGGCCGGCGCCAGTGTCGGTTATTTGAACTACACTCGAAAACAGCAGATTCTGCCGTTCTAGGATCCGCTGAAAAATTATTAGGCAGTTGCTTTTATTGAACTAATTCAGCGCGATTCCGGTCCTAATCGCTGTGAGCACATCTTGAATCGGTCAGGGTGATCACCATTATGTCTTCAGACCGCTTCGCGGTAAGATTACAAACAACAATTCTGAGTATCGGAGCATTGAGATGAACCAGCGCCAATTTCCCAATTCAGCTGTAACAGGTAGTCGCACTTTTGACCACGGCCTGACTGAGTCCAGCGCCAAAGTCCTGCGGCAGGCCTACATGCTGCTGTCCATGACCCTGCTGTTCAGTGCAGCCATGGCTGGTGTTTCCATGGCCATCAATGCGCCTTATGGCGCTAGTCTGATCTGCTCGCTGGTGGCACTGGGCCTGCTGTGGTTCGTGATTCCACGTACCGCCAATTCTGAATCCGGAATCTGGGTCGTCTTTGCCGTCACCGGTCTCCTCGGGTTCGGACTGGGGCCAGTACTGAACGCCTATATTGGCCGTTTTGCCAATGGCAGCCAGATCATCATGATGGCCTTTGGTCTGACCGGCACCATGTTCGTAGGACTGTCGGCTTTCGCCATCAAAACCAAGAAAGACTTCAGCTTCATGCGCGGCATGTTGTTCGGCGGCATCATGCTCGCATTTGTTGCCAGCATCGGCATGCTGATCGCCTCCTTCTTCGGCATCTACTTCCAGCCGCTGGCTCTGGCTATCTCCGCCATGTTCGCCTTGCTGATGTGCGGCCTGATCCTCTATCAGACCGGCGATATCGTCAACGGCAACGAGACCAATTACGTGCTGGCTACCGTGACCCTCTACGTATCGATCTACAACCTGTTCACCAGCCTCCTGCATCTGCTGGGTTTTGCAGCTGGCGAGGACTGATCAATCCGGTCACTGAAGCTGTAACAAAAAAGGCCCCGCATCGCGGGGCCTTTTTCTTGCAAGTGCTCTGGTCTACTGCGCCGTGATGCCCGCCTTCTGTCCACGCAGTACGAACTTCTGAATCTTGCCCGTAGCGGTCTTTGGCAACTCAGGCACGAAGAGAAATTCTGAAGGCACCTTGAAGTGCGCCATATTCTCGCGGGCAAAGCTGCGCATTTCTTCGGCCGTGGCATTTTTGCCCTCATTGAGCACGATAAAGGCATTGGGCGACTCGCCCCATTTCTCGTGCGGCACGCCGACCACAGCAACTTCCAGCACGGCCGGATGACGCAAGAGCACGCCTTCGACCTCGATCGATGAGATGTTCTCGCCACCGGAGATGATGACGTCCTTGAAACGGTCGCGGATCTGAATATAGCCGCTGGGGAACACCACCGCAGCATCACCAGAGTGGAACCACCCGCCTTCGAAAGCCTTGGCGGTGTTCTCCGGGTCGTTGTAATAGCCCTTCATGACCACATTGCCACGCGCCACAATCTCGCCCATGGTCTCGCCATCGGCGGGTACCTCGTTCATCTGTTCATCGACGACGCGCAGTTCGCCCGAGGTGATCAGTTCCACCCCCTGCATGGCCTTGAGATTGGCACGATCACCGACGGATAGCGCCTCGTGCTCTGGCAGCGGCTCGCAGATTGAAATGAAGGGCGCGGTTTCAGTCAGACCGTAGACCTGCGTGATTTCCCAGCCCAACTCTTCTTCCACGCGCTCGATGGTTGCGGGGGCTGGCGGCGCGCCAGCCGTCAGCAGCTTGACGCCTTTGCGAAGCTGCTTGCGCAGGGCTTCAGGCCCGTTGGCAATCGCAATCAGCACCGTCGGAGCGGCGCAGAGATGGCTGATGCTTTCATTGTTGACCAGTTCGTAAATGAGTGCCGGCTCAACCTTGGGCAGACAGACGTGGGTCGCACCGACGCCAGTAATGATCCAGGTGAAGGTCCAACCATTGGCGTGGAACATGGGCAGTGTCCACAGATAGCGATCTCGCGGCGTCATATTCCAGTGCACCAGCGTGCCGACCGCATTAGACCAGGCATTTCGGTGGGTGATCATCACGCCTTTGGGATTGGACGTCGTGCCACTGGTGTAGTTGATGGCAATCAGATCAGTTTCTGCAATTTCCACCTGTGGAAAATCAGTGTCTGCCTCGCTGATCAGGGACTCGTAGTCGAGCCAGCCTTCCTTGCCTCCCTCGAGCGCCACGAAGTGCTCAATCGTATTCATTCGATCACGCACGCTGTCGACCATGTCCAAATAATCCGGGTGCACGCACAGTACCTTTGAGCCACTGTGGGTGGCCAGATAGACAAAGTCCTCGGCCGTCAGGCGGTAATTCATTGGCACCACAACTGCACCGAGCTGAGTTACAGCGTAGAACTGCTCCAGATGTTGATGGGTATTGGGGGCAATGGTCCCCACCCGATCGCCCTGCTTGATGCCAAGCTTGCTCAGGGCGGATGACCAGCGATCACAACGCTCACCAAATTGCGTGTAGCTAAATCGCTGGTCGCGATCAACAATCGCCTCGCGGTTGCCGTGTAGCTTGCGCGCACGGCGGAAAAAATCGAGGGGGGTTTGTGGTGTTTCCATCTAGCTCATACTCCAAGGAAAGGCGGTTTTCGTGACTGACCTGATCGTGAACCATCGACAGGCGCTCAAATTTTTATCTGTCTGGCAGCAGACTAATAGTTCTGCGCCACAGTCGGCAACTGCACAGCCGCGCAGGAGGCTTGCAGTCTGCTGCCCAGATTTCCGGAACCAGCACTATTGCTGCTGTCGCTCTCCCAGAACTTCCCAGTTGGCGGGACAAACGCGCTCAATTGCCTGTACGTGGGTCGTAGCCATCGAATGCGGCGGCCATTGCCGCGTAAGCCGCACGACCTTGCTCGTCCACCGCAGGGGGAGTGACGATCCGCAAAATGACCGTCTGGTCTCCGGCAGGGGAGCCGGGCAGTCCACGGCCCTTCAGTCGTAGTTTTTTGCCCGACTGGGTTCCGGCCGGAATACTCAGCTCAACCGTGCCGCCCAGTGTTGGCACGGGTACTTTCCCGCCCAGCGCCGCTTCCCAGGGCGCGATATTGACCGTCACTTCAACATCCTTGCCGTTGGCTGTGAAGTGCGGGTGTGCAGAAAAGCTGATTTCGAGCAGGATGTCTCCACCATTGCTGCCCTGACCGGCCAGACGAATAGTCTGACCTTCCGTCACACCCTTGGGAATTCGGACATCGAGCGTACGATTTTCAGCCACCGCCAGCTGTCGCGCGCCGCCGTGAAAGGAATCTTCCAAAGTGATCTTGATCGCCGCCCTGCTTGCCGGTGGCTTCCGCGGCGGGGCATCAAAGCCGCCAAAGCCGGCGCGACTACCACCCCTGCCGCCTCGGCCTTCAGCCGCCCCGAACATGGTCGAGAAGAAGTCCGAAAAACCGTCAGGTCCTGTGCCGCCAGCCCCACCGAATCTGCCGCCATGCCAACCAGGTGGCTGCGTAAATCCACCGCCATTTTTCCAATTAGCGCCCAAGGTGTCATATGCCTTGCGCTTTTCCGGATCGGACAGGACTTCGTTAGCCTCGTTGGCATCCTTGAACTTGGTCTCGGCACCAGGCGCGGTGTTCTTGTCAGGGTGATAGTCACGCGCGAGTCGCCGATACGCTTTCTTGATCTCGTCTGAAGAAGCGCTGCGGCTGACGCCGAGTATCTTGTAATAGTCCTTGTAATCCATCCGTACAGAGTGCTCGCCATTGAAAAGGGGCGCTAAACGCGCCCCCGTGAGACTACCTTACTAGAAAGTGAAGTTCGGGCGCGGCATCAATGTTTGACTTCGATCTTGCGCGGCTGCACTTGGGGGCGTTTGGGGATCACCACTTCCAGAACACCGTTCTTGCCGCTGGCACTGACCGAGTCGGCATCTACCGTATCTGGCAGCGTAAAGCGACGATGGAATCGGCCCGACACACGCTCGGAACGCTGATGATCAGGTGCCGGATCGTCCACCCGTGCTTCGCGCGTGCCACTGAGCGTCATCACACCCTTTTCGAGGGTGATGTCGATAGTCGCTGGATCAATGCCAGGCACATCGGCATAGAGCACGAAACGGTCAGGATATTCATTGATGTCTACCGCGGGAGACCAGTCTGCCGTCGCGCCACTGGAACCATCATTGCTGGCCCCGGCACGGTCGAACAAACGGCCGAATTCATTGAGCAGGTCCTGATGCATGGCCCAAGGCTGCTGATATCGAACAAGCGTCATTTTGACCTCCAGTTTTCATGGTCGCGGCACGTCGCCGCTTGACTACTTACTAGGGTCTGGAGCCTGATTTTCAAGGCCCGGACAGCATTTTTTTTCAGATCTTCAGCATGTGTTGACGGTAGTAACGAAGCTCCGCCAGAGAGTCCCGAATATCATCTAAAGCCAGATGGGTGGAGCCCTTTTTGAAACCGGATGCCATCTCCGGTGCCCAGCGCTGGCACAGCTCCTTCAAAGTGGAGACATCCAGATTCCGGTAATGAAAATAGGCTTCGAAGCGCGGCATCGTGCGTGCCAGAAAACGGCGATCCTGGCAGATGGAGTTCCCGCACATGGGTGATTTTCCCGCGGGCACCCATTTCTCCAGAAAATCGAGGGAAAGCTGCTCGGCTTCAGCCTCCTCGATTCTGCTCTCGCGCACCCGCTGAGTCAGCCCCGATCCACCATGCTGGCGCGTATTCCAATCATCCATGGCCGCGAGCTCTTCGTCCGACTGCTTGACCGCTATGACCGGCCCCTCAGCCAGCAGATTCAGCTCGGAATCCGTAATCAGGGTGGCGATTTCAATGATGCGGTGCCGCTCGGGGAGCAGGCCTGTCATTTCAAGATCAATCCAGATCAGATTTCTTTCGTCGGCAGCCATGGCAACAATCAATGGTGGAAAAGGGATGGCACATCCTAAAGCAATCATTCCGCGATAAGCTGACGAGCCGCTCACACGGGACCGCACTTGATGAAAACCTCCGCTGGATTTTCCACGCTGTGTATTCATGCCGGCCAGCGCCCCGACCCAGTCACGGGCGCGGTCATGCCGCCCATTTCCCTGTCTTCTACCTATGTGCAGGAGACGCCGGGCCGAAACAAGGGTTATGAATATTCTCGCTCGCAAAACCCGACACGGTTTGCCTGGGAGCGCTGCATTGCCCAGCTCGAATCCGGCCGTCGAGGTTTTGCAATGGCGTCTGGACTTGCCGCCATCAGCACCGTACTGGAACTGCTGGATAGCGGCAGCCATGTGATTGCCAGCAAGGATTTGTATGGCGGCAGCTACCGCCTTTTCAAGAGCCTGCGTGAGCGCAGCGCGGGGCTCCGTTTCAGCTTTGTCGACATGCGCGATACGCAAAATATCGTGCGCGCGCTGAAACCGGAGACCGGCCTGATCTGGGTAGAAACGCCGACCAATCCCATGCTGCGGCTGGCCGATCTCGAGGCCATCGCCAGAATCGCCAAGCAGGCCAAGGTCCTCAGCGCCGTCGACAATACCTTTGCCAGCCCCTATCTGCAGCGGCCTCTGGAACGCGGCTTTGATCTAGTGATGCACTCGGCCACCAAGTATCTGAATGGCCATTCCGATGTCGTCGGCGGGGTGGTGGTTGTGGGTGATGACGAAGAACTGGCCGATCGCGTCGCCTTTATACAAAACGCTGCCGGCAATATCGCCGGTCCATTTGACAGCTATCTTGCGCTGCGCGGAGTAAAAACTTTGGCCCTGCGCATGCAGCGACACTGCGACAATGCGCTAGAACTGGCGCGGTGGCTCGAACAACATCCCAAGGTGTCGCGCGTTCACTATCCGGGTTTGAAATCGCACGCACAACACCGATTGGCTCAGCAGCAGATGCCACCCGGTTCTGGCGGCATGATCTCGATCGAGCTTGCCGCTGACCTGGACGGATCGCGCCGATTCCTCGAGTCCACTGAGCTGTTTGCTCTGGCGGAATCTCTGGGCGGCGTGGAGAGCCTGATCGAACATCCTGCGATCATGACGCACGCCAGTATTCCAGCTTTCGAACGTGCCGAGATCGGCATCACTGACAATCTGTGTCGCCTTTCAGTCGGGATCGAGCAGGTCGAGGACCTGCGCGGCGACCTTGATCAGGCACTGGCTCGGATCTAGTTTGACCCCAAATCTCTTACCGCTCCGTTCCTAGTCGCAGCTGCCTCAGGACCAAACGCATGACGCCGATGAAACTCGCCCCGCTCCTACTGTTGCCCTATCTTTATTTGGGCGTGGCTGTGGCCGCGCCCATGCAGATTGCCGACGTGCCGGACCCGCTCAAGCCCTGGGTGACCTGGGTGCTTCACGGCGAACAGGAGCGATTCTGCCCACCACAGCACGACAAGGCCGCACAGCGCCTCTGTCACTGGCCTTCGCGGCTCAAGCTGAATCTGGATGGAAAGGGCGGCGAATTCGAGCTATCCGCGCGCAGCCTCTCGTCAGGCTGGATGGCGCTGCCGGGTGATGGGCCGAAATGGCCGCAGGATGTACACATCAACGGCCAGATGGCCGCAGTGTCCAATCGCGGCGGGGTGCCGTCTGTCCGGGTCGGCAAAGGCGATCAACGCATAGGCGGCCGATTCAGCTGGAATGCTTTGCCTGAATCCCTGCGGCTGCCACCTGACAGCGGCCTGCTGGCCCTGACGCTCTCCGGCAAGTCGGTGCCACACCCGCAGAGAGATGCGCGCAACCAACTCTGGCTCGGCACACGGGATACAGCCATAAAATCCGAAGCCGATCACCTCGAACTCCGTGTATATCGCCTGATTGATGATGACATTCCGTTTCGCGTGATCACCCAAATCGAGGTCAACGCCGGCGGCGAGGTGCGCGAGGAAGTCATCGGCCCGGTCTTGCTGAGCGGGCTGACAGCGCTCAGTCTCAATGGCCCGCTCCCCGCTCGTATCGAAGCGGACGGACGACTGCGACTGCAGGTGCGACCGGGCAACTGGACCATCACTCTGGTGGCAAGGTCCAACACACCGCTAAATTCGCTGTCGGCAGGGCTTGCGGACGGACCATGGCCAAGTCAGGAAATCTGGTCGGTCCGGGCGCATCACGATCTGCGTGTCATCGAGATATCCGGGGCGCCAGCGACGGACCCGCGACAGACCGGAGTCCCTGAACAATGGCATGGCCTGCCCGCCTTCCTGATCGAAGCGGGAACGATACTGAAATTTGAACAGCGCCAACGCGGCAGCGCCAATATTGCCCCTGACGAACTTCACCTGTCGCGGCAGTTGTGGCTGGATTTCGATGGCGCGGGTTACACCGTACAGGATCATCTGAGCGGCAGAATCGCTCGAACCTGGCGACTTGATGCAAACGCACCCATCGAATTGGGTCGCGCGGAGATTGATGGCCAAGCGCAATTAATCACCCGGCACGAGGATGGCACTGGCGTCGAGGTTCGTCACGGCGCCCTGCAACTCAGCGCCGACAGCAGGATCGCCGGTCCAGTACGATCATTGCCAGTCGGCGGTTGGAATATCGACTTACAGAGCGTGGAGACCACCTTGCACCTACCGCCCGCCTGGCGCCTTCTGGCAGCGCCCGGCGTCGACAATGTGCCGGATACCTGGCTGTCCCGCTGGACACTGCTTAACCTGTTTCTGGTCCTGGTAGCGTCGATTGCCGCCATGCGCCTGTTTGGTGTCGGGACCGGCGCGCTCACCCTGCTTACACTGGCTCTGATCTGGCACGAACCTGGCGCTCCCACCTGGTCCTGGCTCAATCTAATTGCAGCCATCGCCTTGCTCCGCGCGCTACCCAAATCGTTCGACGACAGCGGTCGCTTCAGAAAACTGCTGGGCGCTTACCAATGGATTTCCGTAGGTCTGCTGGTTTTCATCGCGCTGCCGTTCTCGATCAATCAGGCACGGCTGAGCCTGTATCCGCAGCTGGAAAATGGCCATGGTTTTACCGCCGACGCCGATAGTGATCGCCGTTCGCACGCGGCTGAGATTGATCAGCTGGCACTGGACCGAATGCGAAGCGAGGAATCCATCATGGCTGGGCCAGCGGCACCGCCCCATCGCACATTGCAATCAGCCATGAAAAAGGTTCAGGTGTTGGCCGAGGAAGACCGTGCGGGCAAGAGCCAGGTCGCGCAGAGCAGCATTCAGAAATTGGATCCCAATGTACTGACGCAGACCGGGCCGGGGCTGCCGCATTGGAACTGGCGTCAGGCCTCACTACATTGGTCGGGACCGGTTACGGATAATCAGACTTACCGACTCTGGCTGATGCCACCCATTCTGACACGCGCCCAAGGATGGCTCTCCATCATCCTGATCGCCACGCTAATCGCAAGCTGGTTGAAACCTTCTCTTCGATTGCCAAGCATGCGCAAGAGCGCAGCGGCCAGCAGCAGCCTGCTGGCGCTGCTGCTCCTGTCTGTGCTCATGGGACTGCCGGGCACTGGCCAGGCCGCCGTTGCCAAGCCCGTCGCGCCTGTCGCTGAGCCACCGTCGCCCCATCCAGATTTACTGGATGAACTCCGCCAGCGGCTGACTGCACAGCCCGATTGCATGCCCGACTGCGCCGACTGGTCGCGCCTGCACGTCGATATCAACGCCGATGACGTGCTCCTGCTGCGCATCACGGCTGAAGCGCAGACCGACACAGCCCTACCGCTTCCTGTGCCGCAACTCTCGCGCGCTCAGAGCCGGGTCTGGCAGCCCGAGCAGGTGCTGGTGGATTCGCGTGAGGGCGACCTTCGGCGCGATCGTTCAGGCGTCCTTTGGCTGCGCCTGCCTGAAGGGCGACACGAAGTCATCATTCGCGGCAGCCTCAGCGGTTTTACCGAATTACAGCTGCCGCTGTCCCCGCCGCCCCAGCAGCTGTCCTATCTGACGCCCGGATGGCTAGTCTCCGGGGTGAACAAGAATGGCAAGGCCGGCAATGTCATTAATCTGACCCGAGAACAGCCAGTCGAAGTAGCAAGGGCCGGTGACGGCGCTGAACAAACCGTCGCATCACAAACTCTGCCGCCGTTGCTGACGGTACGACGCACCCTGCAACTGGGCCTTGTGTGGCAGGCACAGAATTCACTTAGCCGCGAAGGTGACACGACCGGCGCGTATATTGCAAAAGTGCCGCCATTACCCGGCGAAGTCGTCAGCGGTGACGGTGTGCGCGTAGTCAGCGGGGAGATTCAAGCCGCATTCTCACCCGGACAACGCCATGTCAGCTGGTCTTCCCGGCTCGATACGAGCAACACCATCACACTGAAGGCGGCAGACCAGGCCGACCTCATCGAGGTCTGGAATTTTGACATCAGCCCCCTGTGGCATGTCGAATTCAGCGGCATTCCCGCCATCAGCAATCAGCAGAATCAATGGCGCCTGAGCACCTTCCGACCATGGCCGGGCGAGGAGGTGAATGTGCAGATCGCCCGACCGCAAGCAGTGCAGGGCCAGTTGCTGACAATTGATCTGGCGGAACTGAGCATGCGACCAGGAAAGCGGGCGAGTGATTACACACTGAAGATTTCTGTGCGTGCCAGTCAGGGCGGCCAGCACGCGCTGCCACTGCCCGAAGATCTGCAGATTCAGTCGCTAAATATTGACGGCCGCGACCAGCCGGCGCGGCGTGAAGGCAATCATCTGATCCTTCCGCTGCATCCAGGGCAGCAGAACGTGACCTTGAATCTCAGGAGCGACTCAGGGCTTCAGCTGATCAGCAGAACGCCCGCTCTGGAGTTGGGCCTGTCCGGTACCAATGCAAAACTGTCGGCGCAGCTGCCACGCGATCGTTGGGTGCTCCTTGCGGGTGGTCCGGCGCTGGGTCCGGCTATCCTGTTCTGGGGCCTGTTTGCAGTTTTAATCGTGGTTTCCATCGGCCTAGGCCGCACTGGCATGACGCCGCTCAAGAGCTTTCACTGGGCTTTGCTCATGGTGGGCCTGTCGCAATTGCCGATCTACGCCGCTGCGCTGGTTGCGGGATGGCTGTTTGCCCTGAGTCTGCGTGGCCGCATGGCAGAGGGCATCAGCGAAAAGCAATTCAATCTGGTGCAGATCGTACTGGCCATCTGGTCCGTAGCTGCACTTGTCATTCTGTGCGCAGCGGTGGCGCAGGGACTGCTCGGCACGCCCGATATGCAGATCGCCGGCAATGGCTCATCGCAGTTCGATCTGCGCTGGTATCAGGATCGATTCGATGGCGCGCTCCCAGCCACCTGGGTCTTATCCCTGTCCATCTGGTTCTATCGCGGACTGATGTTGCTCTGGGCCCTATGGCTTGCCAATAGCCTGCTGAACTGGCTGCGCTGGGGTTGGGCGCAGTATTCCAACGCTGGGTTGTGGAAAAAGAAAACTACAATTGTCCGCCCGGATTCCGGCACACCGTCAAAGACGGCTGCAACTGACAAAGAGAAACCATCGTTATGAACAAGCTCACGGAAAAGCGCTGCGTCCCCTGTGAAGGTGGAGTGCACGCGTTAGACAAATCCGCCTGTGAAAGACTCTCGAGACACCTTCATGCCCGGTGGCGAGTCGCCAAAGATTTCAAGCGGATCGCGGCGGATTTTGAGTTCAAGAATTATTATCACACCACCGCTTTCGTCAATGCGGTGATCTACATCGCGCATCGTGAGGATCACCACCCCGACATCACGTTTACTTACAAGAGCTGCCACATCGAGTATTCAACCCATGCCATCAATGGCCTGAGTGAGAATGACTTTATTTGCGCGGCAAAAATAGATGGTCTGGCGCAGTCATGAGCCTTGCTCGCTAGCTTTCCAGTAATGCATCCAACTTTTCTTTCATCTCTTCGTCGGTGAGTGTGTAGCGCAGCTCACCCACTTTTTTGTGATTCTTGTTGACCAGGATCGCCAGGCCAGTCCCTCTATTGGCGTAATAGAGCTTCAGAATTCCGAGCTCGCGCGCCTTCTGCTGGGCACCTTTTTTGCGTTTTTCGTTTGTCACATCGAGGCGATGGAAATCGATGCGGTCCGAATAGGCCTTTTTCAGCGGTTCCAATCGCGGCAACAACATCTTGCAATTGAAACACCAGTCCGCGTAAATCAGAACGGCCATAGGTTTGTCGGCCTGAGCTGCCGCAGGTTCGTCGAGAGCATAGGTGGCTGGAAAATAGGATGCCAAGCTCAATACCGTGAGGATCAGAAATTTCTTCACCACTGCCTCCATCAATTTGAAGTGCCTGATTCTGTCGCCTAAACCTGAGTCCGACCTGAAAGAGCCTGTGACAAAGTACCTGAGTCAACGTACTCCAGCTCGCCACCCATCGGCACACCGTGCGCGATTCGGGACACTTTCATCCCACTAGCCTTGGCCATCTCCGCCAGATAATAGGCGGTGGCCTCTCCCTCGACGGTAGGATTGGTGGCGATAATCATTTCCTGCAGCGCACCACTGTCGATAATGCCTTGCAGCGCTTCCAGCCCGAGCTCTTCTGGTCCGATTCCATCCAACGGAGAAAGGCGGCCCATCAATACAAAATAGCGTCCGCGAAACGAAGTCCCAGCTTCAAGGGCCATCAGATCGGCCGGGGTTTCGACCACGCAAAGCTGCCCGGTGCCGCTACGCACCGCGGTACAGTAACGACATCCTTCCTCTTCGCAGAACATTCGACACGTCTTGCAACGGCCTATGCCTGCCAGCGCGTCGTCGATCGCGACGCCCAGCTTCTCCGCAGCGACGCGATCTCGATCCAGCAAATGGAAAGCCATACGCTGCGCGGACTTGGGGCCAACCCCTGGCAGCTTGCGCAGGGCTTCGATCAAGCCATTGAGTCTGGGTGAGTAATTATTCATTGCGTCTGATTTTATCGCGTGGTCCGACTCAATACTCTCATCCCATGATCGAGATCACGAAGCCGGATAATAGATTCAGGCACGCCTGCCATCGAAACTCAGAACGGATGCGATATCGGTCAATCCAAGCTTGAGCATCAATAGTCGATCCAGCCCGACAGCCACGCCTGCGCAGTCCCCAAGTCCGTGATCCAGCGCAGCAATCAGGTGCGCGTCGTAGGGTGGAACCCGAAGCCCCTGCGCACGCCGCCAGTTCTGGTCTGACTTAAAGCGCGACCGTTGTTCTGCCGCATCGGCAAGTTCATGGAACCCATTGGCAAGCTCCAGCCCCTGCCAAAATAGCTCAAAGCGTTCGGCTAGCGGCGGTTTCCCTGGACGGATGCGGGCCAGAGCAGCCTGATCCGCCGGAAAGTCGATCAGAAAGCAGGGTTGCTCCTGGCCGAGTGCTGGCGAGACGCGCTCAGACATCCAGAGATCGAGCAAAAAGCCGCGAGAAGGCGCTGCGCCGTCAGTCCGGATCGCGCTAACTTCTCCGCCTGCCGCCCGCTCTCGCAGTTCATCCGTAGAAATCTCAAAAGGATCGAATCCCGCATAGCCTACAAAGGCCTGACGATAGGTGAGGGTCAAAAAATCACTCGCCCTGCATTGAATCAGGCTTCCAATCAGCTGGCTCAGCTCTAGCATGAGCTGAAGGTGGTCCCAGCCCGGCCGGTACCACTCCAAGAGTCTGAATTCCGGATTGTGGTGACGGCCCTGCTCCTCTCGCCTGAAGGCGGGGGCGATTTGATAGATTGGACCGCTACCGGCACAGAGCAGCCGCTTCATTGCAAACTCAGGAGAGGTCTGCAGCCAGGTACCCGCCTCGACTTCAAATGATTCGATGTAGCGATCAACGGTGGCGTGGGCGGATAAAACTGGCGTATCGACTTCCATCACGCCACGCTCAGCAAAAAAAGCGCGGACAGATCCATAAAGTTCTGCCCGCGCTTTCAGCGTCTCTATCGTCGCGCTTGGGCGCCAGTTTTCATTATTTGCATGTGACTCCTGCCGCCCTGCGATCACCGATTACTTGCCGACTCGGCTTAAGTATTCGCCGGTGCGCGTATCGATCTTGATGACCTCGCCCTGCTGCACAAACAGGGGTACGCGAACGACCGCTCCTGTCTCCACTGTAGCCGGCTTGCCGCCACCGCCCGAAGTATCTCCGCGCATACCTGGGTCGGTCTCGGTAATGGTCAGCAAGGCAAAGTTAGGTGGTGTCACCGCCAGCGGCACGTCGTTGAAAAACATCACCTTGCAGCTTTCCTCGCCCCTGAGCCATTGTGCGGCATCGGCACAAGCCGCTTCGCTGGCCTGAACTTGCTCAAATGTTTCCGGATTCATGAAATGCCAGAATTCGCCATCAGTGTAGAGAAACTGCATATCGGTTTCTTCGATATCAGCCAGCTCCCATGAATCACCGGAACGCAGGGTCTTTTCCAGTACTCGCCCGGTTTTCAGATTGCGGATCTTGAGTAAATTAGTTGCCTGCCCTTTGCCGGGTTTGCGGTACTCGTTCTCAATAATGGAATAAGGTTCGCCATCGATCAGCACCTTGGTGCCTGATTTCATTTCGTTGGTGCTAACAGACGCCATAGCTCAATACACTCGATATCAGTGATTCCAGCCCCCAATATGTTCTTTCGAACCGGAAAGCTTTGGAAAATAGTTAAAAATGTGGGTGCGAATGATAGCCGCTAGCTCTCCGCCGTTACAGACCCCGACGGGCGAAATCGCTGCCGATTGGCGTCTGGCCATGCGCCAAGCGATCTCTACACCAGCCGAACTACTGCACTTTCTAGAACTTGACCCTGCCCTGCCGGCTCTGGAATTTGGGCGACTGCGCAGGTTTCCACTGAAAGTGCCACGCGGATTTGCACGCCGCATGCGCAAAGGCGATCCACACGACCCTTTGTTCATGCAAGTCTGGCCCAGCGCTCAGGAGGCCCAGACCGCGCCTGGCTTCTCATTTGATGCTGTTGGCGATATGAAGGCGATGCAGGGAGATGGAGTGCTTCACAAGTACCGTGGGCGGGCCCTGCTGATCACGACCGGGGCCTGTGCCGTTCATTGTCGTTACTGCTTCCGGCAACATTTCCCCTATAGCGACAGTCTGGCCGCTCGCGATCAGTGGCAACCGGCGCTGAGACGTCTTGCTGCTGATTCCAGCATCCACGAAGTCATTCTCAGTGGCGGGGATCCCCTATCTCTGGCCAACGAGCGGCTCAAGAGCCTGTTCTTTGGCCTGCGCCGGATTCCCCACATCCGCAGAATCCGAATCCATACGCGGCAACCGATCGTATTGCCCGAACGGATCGATCACGATCTGCTGGATTTGTTGCGCGACATTCCGCAGGACAAGGTCATGGTCGTTCACGCCAATCACGCGCAAGAACTGGACCATACGGTTAGGAATTCAATCGAATCCCTTCGCGGAGCCGGTCTGACCTTGTTAAATCAATCAGTCCTGCTTAAAGGGATTAATGATGAGACCGACGTTTTGTTTTCGCTACACGAACGCCTGTTCAGCATGGGGATTCTCCCCTACTATCTACATCTTATGGACCGCGTCGAAGGCGCGGCCCACTTCGAAGTCACCGAGGAACAGGCCGTCCAACTCATGGCCGAATTGGCAGCACGTTCCCCGGGCTATCTCGTGCCGCGCTTGGCGCGGGAAGTGTCAGGTATGCCGGCTAAACAGTGGATTCAATGGTAAACAACCCCCCAGCATTTGATGCCGCAAATCCCAGCGGGATAGCCGCGGTACTTCTGGTGCTGACGCCCTTCGAAGAAAACGCCAAACGGGTTGAAAGTCATCTTCGCAACGCCGGTCACAAGGTACGATGCCTCTGGATTTCAGAATTGGTCGCATTGGAAAAGGAACTTCAGCGCGCTGTGCCGGACCTGCTCATGGCGGCCAGCGGCAACCCTGAGTTAGAACTGAAGCTGGTGATTGACACCTGCCGACGCTTCGCGCCGAATCTGCCGGTGCTCGGATTGGCTGCGGAATTGCAGGGACAGATTGCTGTCAGTGCGGTCGCCGCAGGCGCTCGAGATGTGGTCTCGGATGCCAGCCCGGAGTCACTGGCACACCTCGAGCGCGTCTATCTGAGAGAGTCAGCTGCACACCGGAACCTGCGCGAGCTCGCCCGTGCACGGTCCCTTCTGGCTGATTATGAGTCGCGCTACACCCAATTGCTCGAAGGCACCGGTGATGCCGTCGCCCATATTTATGAAGGCATCCTGTCACAGTGCAATCCGGCATTTGCCGCTCTGCTCGGTTATGAGGACGATGCCGAGCTGGCAGCTACACCGATCATGGATCTGGTTCCCCCTGATCATCAAGCTGCCTTTCGTGAGCACTTGAAACTGCTCAACAAGGGCAGGGCTGACGGCGAGCCGTTGAACTGCGGCATGCTGAAAAAGAATGGCGAAACCGCCCAGATCAACGCCATGCTTACCCGCGGTGAAGCCGATGGCGAGCATTTTATTGAAATGCTGATACGCGCGGAGAAAGCAAATTCGGCAGCCGCTAGCCCCCGTTCGGGTCGCAGCGATTTCTATCAGGCCGTAGCGGCCCCGGCAGAGGCTGAACACCCGCGTGCTGCCTTATTTATCGCAGTTGACGGCTCGCAAGACTTGGAAGAGCGGCTTGGACTGATCGACAGTGAGGTGATCTTCGGCAAGGTTTGCGATGCCCTGCACAAGCAACTCGGCAACAAGGACAGCCTGCACCTCCTGTCCAGCGCAGAATTTGGCGTTTGCATGACCCGCACGGACGCACAAGAATTCGAGCATTTTGCGGAAAAGCTGCTGAAGAGCCTCGTCGCAAAAACCTATACGAGCGCTGATCATGAGGCTCAGATCAGCGTTTCAATTTCCGTCTACCCGATTGGTGCCAGCGACACCGCAGACCAGATTCTGTCGGATCTGACCAGGGAAACTCGCCGCCTATCAAGCAACGGCGGCAATCAATTTCAGGTACTAGGCGAGACGGCGCGATCCAATGCCAGTGAGCGTGTGGACCAGCGCAAGATCGAAGAGGTTCGATCTGCGCTCGAGGCAGGCCGCCTCAAACTGGCCTATCAGACCATCGCCAGTCTCGAGGGTGATACCCGGCAACACTTTGACGTGCTGCTACGCATGATCAATGAAGACGGAGTTGAACTACACGCCAGCGACTTCATCCTGGCGGCAGAACGCGGCGGCATGATGCGATCTCTGGACCGTTGGGTCATTTCGCGTGCGCTGAAAGTGATTGATACCCGCGAGAAGCGCGAAGAAAACTCCATGCTGTTCCTCAAGCTGTCCGAGGACACCCTCAAAGAGGCCGAAGCCTTCATTGCCTGGATCGGCGAAATACGCAACGGGGTCAAATTTGGCAACGAAGAAGTTTGCTTCGAAATGCGTGAATCCGTGGCGCAGGATCATGTGCGCAAGGCCAAGCTGCTGGCCAAGGCGATGCGCGAAATGGGGGCCTGCGTCGCAATTGAGCACTTTGGCGTGGGCACCAACTCGAAACGCATGATCGAAGAACTGCAGATCAACTTTCTGAAGTTTCACAGCTCGTTTACCAGCAATTTCGATGACAAGGCCAACCAGAAGAAAATGACCGAGTTGATGGAATTGGCCAAGCAGAAAAAAATCAAGACCATCGTCAGCCATGTCGAGGATGCCAACGTCATGGCACGCATGTGGCAAATGGGCGTGAACTACATTCAGGGCTACCACGTGCAGGAGCCAGAAGTGGTCATGTTGTCCTGAGCGCGGCAGAAAATACCGGATCGCAATCCAGGCCCGCAACCCTGACCCGACTTTGCCCACTTGTGGCTTCACAGCGGGAATCAGGGCCTTGACACCGATGCCGTGTCGACGTCGGCGCTGAGGCTAGGCCGGAGCCAATACCAGCTAATATGAGCGCGCTACAACAACGGTGACTGGATGTGTTCCGCGTGCTCAGCTCATGACCGAGGAAGAGGCTTTCAGCGCAGCAATGCGCTCTTCCAGAGGCGGGTGGGTCATGAACAGCTTCTTGGCACCGATCACCCCGAAAGCGGCGACCGACTCCGGCAGGGATGACTGCGCCTGCCCTCTCTGCAATCGCTCCAGCGCCGCGATCATCTTGCGCTTGCCCGCCAGATGGGCACCGCCGGCATCGGCCTTGAACTCGCGGCGGCGTGAAAACCAGCACACGATCATGGTCGCGAGAACACCAAAGACCATCTGCAGTACCATCACGGTAATGAAGTAGCCGGGACCGGTTCCGCGCTGGGTTTTAAATACCGCGCGATCAATCATGTAACCCACCACGCGCGACAGGAACATCACGAAAGTGTTGACCACGCCCTGGACCAGAGTCAGGGTCACCATGTCACCGTTGGCGATATGCGATATCTCATGGCCCAGAACGGCCTCGACTTCTTCCTGCTGCATATTACGCAACAGTCCGGTGCTCACCGCCACCAGCGCGCTGTTCCGGTTCATGCCGGTCGCAAAGGCGTTGGGTTCGGCGGCTTCAAAAATCGCCACTTCGGGCATGCCAATCCCCGCCGTGCGGGCCTGTCGCTGAACCGTGTTCAGCAGCCACATCTCGGAGGCGTTGCTCGGCTCGGTAATCACGCGCGCACCCGTCGTGCGTTTGGCCATCCATTTGGATATGGCCAGGGAGATGAACGCGCCACCAAAACCGAACAGGGCTGAAAAAATCAGCAAGGCCTGCAGATTCAGTCCGTTCTGGGTCAGATAGCGATCCACACCAAGAACATTGGCGACAAGGGATAGCACTAGGATGACGCCTAGGTTGGTCGCGATAAGCAGAAAAATGCGTTTCATTTTTTTACTCGAACATAAAGATAATTCTTCCGCTCATTGTCGGGGCGGGGCCTGCAAGTTCAAGAGGCGAGTTCCATGCGCACGACCGAACGCAGCCCGCGCGGCAACAAACTCCCGCGGCTGGCACGGGCGCCCACGTAGGCATCCAGATCAGATTTCTTGAGCGTAAGCGTGCGCCGTCCGCAATAAAGGGTAACGGACGCGTCGATAGGCACCACCACACAGGCCACGATACGGTCCTGATCCTTGAGGCCAATCATTTTGTTGCCTTTGCCTTTTGAAAGCTCTGGCAGCTCGCTGATAGAAAAGACCAACAGGCGCCCCTCGGCGCTGACCAGTGCGACCCGGTCCGTCTCGGGGTCACGGACCCGAGAGGGCTCAATCGGCAGTTTCTTCAATGTGATACAGGCCTTGCCCGCTTTCTGCCGCGAGGCCATTTCACCCAGGCGAACGACGAAGCCGTAGCCTTCTTCCGAGCCCACGACATAGCGCTCGTTCTCATCGCCGAGCATCAGACTCAGCATGCGGCCGCCGGCACCGACATCGAGCTTGGTCGTCACCGGCTCGCCTTGCGAACGGGCCGAAGGCAGATCTCGCGGATTGAGCGTATAGCTACGACCATTGGAGCCCAGCAGAATCAGCGTCTGGTTTGACTTGCCGATGGCGTGCGCCAGATATTCATCCCCCGCCTTGTAGCTCAGGCTCAGCGGATCAAGCTCGTGCCCCTTGCCTGCACGAATCCAACCCGCCTTGGACAGGACCACAGTCATCGCCTCAGCAGGGACGATCTCTTCAAGCGACATGGCCTGCGCCGGCGGCCGCGAACGGATCAGGCAGCGGCGATCGTCTCCGTACTTCTTCGCATCTTCCTTGAGTTCGTCGCCGATCAGTTTTTTCAACTTCTCGTCGTCACCCAGCAGCGCTTCAAGGCTGGCGCGTTCTGCCAACAGCTCGTCCTGCTCGCCCTTGATCCGCATCTCTTCGAGCTTCTGCAAATGACGCAGCTTGAGATCCAGTATCCACTCTGCCTGCATGTCGGTAAGCGCAAAGGTGCTCATCAGCTTGGCTTTGGGCTCTTCATCGAATCGGATAATGCGAATAACCTCATCAATATTGAGGTAGGCAATCATCAAGCCTTCAAGAATATGGAGGCGATCAGTGACTTTGTTCAGCCGATAATTGAGGCGCCGCGTGACGGTTCGGAAACGGTACTCCAGCCACTCGCTCAGAATGTCCTTGAGGTTCTTGACCCGCGGCCGACCGTCCAGGCCGATCATATTGAGATTGGCACGGACGCTTTTTTCCATATCCGTGGTCGCAAACAGATGCGCCATCAGACTCTCGGCATCAACCCGGCTGGAGCGCGGAATTATGACCACCCGCGTCGGGTTTTCATGGTCAGACTCGTCGCGCAGATCTTCCACCATGGGCAGCTTCTTGGCTCGCATCTGTTCAGCAATCTGCTCCTGAATCTTGCTCGGAGAGACCTGGTGCGGCAGGGCGGTGAGTACGATATGGCCGCTCTCGGGGTCCTTCTCCCAACAAGCGCGTGTGCGAATCATGCCGTTGCCGGTCTGATAGATTTTCAGCAGCTCGTGGGGCTCCGAAACAATCTCGCAACCGGTCGGAAAATCTGGACCGGGAATCATCTCGCACAGCGTGTCGATCTGCGCATTGGGATGCTTGAGCAGATGCAGGCAGGCCTTCACCAGCTCACGCAGATTGTGCGGCGGAATATCTGTCGCCATACCTACCGCGATGCCGGTGGTGCCATTAACCAACACATTGGGCAAGCGCGCGGGGAGCAGCTTGGGCTCGTCCATGCTGCCGTCGAAATTGGGCGACCAATCGACGGTGCCCTGCCCCAGTTCCGCCAGCAGGGTTTGCGCATAGCCACCTAGACGCGACTCGGTGTAACGCATGGCGGCAAAGGATTTCGGGTCGTCCGGCGAACCCCAGTTGCCCTGGCCATCGACCAGCGGATAGCGGTAACTAAAAGGCTGCGCCATGGTCACCATGGCCTCGTAGCAGGCCGAATCCCCATGGGGATGAAACTTGCCGATGACGTCACCCACCGTTCGCGCAGACTTCTTGTGCTTTGCGCCGACACCCAGATTGAGCTCGGACATCGCGTAAATAATGCGACGCTGAACCGGCTTCAGGCCATCTGCAACATGGGGTAGAGCACGGTCCAGAACCACGTACATGGAATAGTCCAGATACGCTTTTTCTGCGAACTCGCGCAGCGAAATGCGTTCGGTCTCAAAAGTCTGCATTGAAAGAGAATTTACCAATAAATCAACATTGAACACCTCTCCGCGAGAGACCGCACGTAGCGATCTCGCTGCAAAGAGCTAAAGAAAAATTCAGTTTGCGCCGCGCCGGCCGCGCGGCACGCTGTCAACGATCGCGCACGCGGAAAATCACGGCTTCGATTCGGTTCAGATCAATGACCGCGTCGAAGAATTCCTTGCCGCTGAGTTCACGCAGACGAACGCTGTCCTCGGTCACATCATCGACCTTGCCGGTCAGCTCCTTGCCGGAACTCAGCATCACGGTCGCAGCCTTGCCCGAACGCGATTTCAGCGCTTCATGAATGGCATCACCCGGCGCCTCTTCTTCAGCCAAAACCATCCCGCCTGCCAGCAGCAATGCGGAAAACAACGCCACCCTCATCAATTTCATCTCAACTCCCTCAAGCAGCCTCAACCACGCGAGGCCGATGCGCCATGCCAAATCCGTGGCCATGCTCCAGAAGATATTCAAGCCACTTGCCGAGCATCATATTGCGCCGCCACTGGCCGTCGAGGAACTCGCCCGCCTTGGGATCACCTTCGACCTGGGCCTGCCAGGGAGGACGGTGACTGCATTCCAGCGCCTCGGCGACACCGGCATCGCGATAGGCGCGCACCAGGATGTCTGGCTGCCGCCGCACCCCTTGATCGTCCACGAATTCGTAAGTCAGGCGCAGGGTCAGAGTGTAACGATCACGCGCAAGCAGGCTCAGATGCAGTGGAAAGTCGGAATTCGAGCGCGATGTGGCTGCGTCGAAGGGCATTTCCAGCTCGGGGATCAGCCGCTGCAGCAATCGGAAATTAGCCTCGTAGAGTTCCATCAGATGCGCCAGATGCCGTGGCTTGCCGCAGCAGGGGCACAAACTCTTAGCTAGTTCTTCAATCATGTGAGGACTATCCCCAAGCCGGAGCATCCGCGCAAGTCTTGATTTTTTGGGGCTTTGTGGAGCAAGAATGCCCTCCCTCTCCGATTGCCCCTATCCGACTCCATGGCATTGCGCGAAATCAGCTTCAAATCATTCTCCGATCAAAAACCGGGCACCGCGGGATTGCGCAAAAAGGTGTCTGTTTTCCAGCAGCCGCATTATCTGGAAAGCTTTCTGCAATCCATCTTCGACCTGGACCCCGCACTGAAGGGCGCGACCCTGGTCATTGGCGGCGATGGGCGCTATCACAATCGCGCCGCTATTCAGACCGCGATTTCAATGGCTGCGGCCAATGGCGTCCGCAAGATCATCGTCGGAAAAGGAGGGCTGCTTTCGACCCCGGCTGCCTCACATCTGATTCGGTCGCACGGCGCGGCCGGCGGCCTGGTCCTGACCGCCAGCCACAATCCCGCAGGGCCCAAGGGCGACTTCGGCATCAAGTACAACGTGGCCGGTGGTGGCCAGGCACCCGAGGGCCTGACCGACAAAATCTTTGAGCACAGCAAGATCCTGGTCCGCTATCGGCTCATTGAGGGCGCCTCTGTCGATCTGGATCAGCTCGGCCTGCAGTCGGTCGAGGAAAGCGATGTTGAGATCATCGACCCGGTGGACGACTACGCCGCCCACATGCAGACGCTATTCGACTTCGATCGAATCCGCCGCTGGTTTGCCAAGGGTCATACGATGCGTTTCGACGCCATGCATGCCGTCACTGGCCCCTATGCGCAGCGAATTTTTGTCGACCTGCTGGGGGCGCCACAGAACGCTATCCAGAATGCCAGCCCGATGGAAAATTTTGGCGGCGGCCACCCGGACCCGAATCTGATTCACGCCAGACATCTGGTGGACTTGATGAATTCGGATCAGGCACCGGATCTCGGAGCGGCAAGCGACGGGGATGGCGATCGCAATATGATCCTCGGCCGGAATATTTTCATATCCCCTGGCGACTCTCTGGCCATGCTCTGTGCCCATCTGCGCAAGCTTCCGGGCTACAGCAAGGGACTCGCAGGTGTGGCCCGATCGATGCCGACCTGCCGCGCGGTAGATCACGTGGCCAAAGCCATGGCCATAAGCTGCTACGAGACCCCGACTGGCTGGAAATTCTTTGCCAATCTGCTTGACTCGGGTCGCATCACCTTGTGCGGCGAAGAAAGCTTTGGCACATCCTCGTCCCATGTGCGGGAGAAAGACGGGGTGTGGGCGGTGCTCGCCTGGCTCAACGTCTTGGCGGCGACGGAGCTGTCCGTGGCGGAAATTGCGCAAAAGCATTGGCAACACTATGGCCGTCATTACTACGTGCGCCATGATTATGAAGATCTGCCCAACAGCGTCGCCAAGCAGATCATGCAAACCCTCTCCGGAGAACTCAGTGATCTGCCGGGGAAAACCTTTGGTGATTACACCGTGAGCGCGGCCGACGAATTCAGTTATCGCGATCCGGTCGACGGCAGTCTTGCGGTAAACCAGGGCCTGCGCGTGGTGTTCGGTGAGCAAGCACGAATCGTCGTGCGGCTATCCGGCACTGGCACCAGCGGCGCAACGCTACGCCTGTATCTGGAGCGCTACGAAAATCACGAATCAGCGCTGAACTGGGAGACTGCGGATGCGCTGGCACCAATCATCAGCATCGCAGACCGGATTGTACAAATCGGCCAGATCGCGAAGCGCTCTGCCCCCAGTGTCATCACCTGAATCAGGCCGGCGCACTGGAGAACCCCAATACCGGACTTAAATCGAGGATCAGCAGCATCTCATTGAGCGCATGGAAATTGCGCGGGTCAAGGCCAGTCAGATCCTCGATTTTCTGGAACCGTGCATACAGCGTGTTGGCATGAACGCCTAGGCAGGCCGCTGTTTTTTGCAAATTCATATTGCTGTCTGCATAGCAGTTCAAACTAATCTGCAAGGCGCCACGCAGTCGGCGATCAGCGCTCAGAAAGTCCGAGGTCCATCTTGGCACCGCATGCCTGAGCGAATCACTTGCCTGTCGCAGCAGCAACTGGCGCAAGCGGACCTGTGCAAATTGAAGCACCGGCTGAATCAGACTTGCCGCCTCCAGTGCCATGCCGGCCTGAGCGTGCGCCATGGGGATGAATGAGGTCGACGGGACATCGCTACTGACCCCGATGCGCACCGAAATTCCGACAGACGTCAGTGCGGCCTGCACCTTGAGCGCCAAAGATTTTTCAGGCGCAGACCAGCCAGATCTGCGCCGGATCTGCGAAAAGATCATCGTCACCTTGCCGTCGCGCAGGTCGATCACGCGGCGCAGGCCGCTGGGCTCGAGTGTCTTGTCGATCGAAGCGACCATGCGCCTCGCCCGTTCCGCATGCGCCATCTCGGCGGGTTCGGTAGCCTGCGCCAGCGCCACACAGAACGATTGGCGTTGATCCAGATAACCCGCACTTCGCAAAATTCCGGCGACACGGCGATCAGACTCGTCGTAACCATCCAACAGAATATTCAGAAGCTGAGTGCGCAAGTCGACCGCAATGTCCGCCATCAAACGGCTGTGACTCGCGTATTCCGTAGCTGCAACCGTACTGATCGCATCCGTGTATTCAATAGAAAAATCAGCAATGGCAGCGATCAGATCCTGCGTGTCCCCCTGCGTGGCTGAGATATTGCCCAGCACCGCTGAGCGCAAAACCTTCGAGTAATACTTGTGGCCGCAGCGATAGGCGTGGAGCATGGCCTCAAGCGGAAAATGCTGCGATGCGCGGCGACGGGCATGGGCGCGCACGAACTCGAACGAAGCCAGTTTTCCACCGCCGAGTAGGCGCAATAATTCAGCGGTATGTGCCGCCGCATGGGCACGAATTTCAGGAATGACTTCGGGGTTCCGGGATTCGGTAAAGGCGCTGATCTGCGACAGGACGATTTCCCCCAGAGCAGCGGTAATCTGATCGACCTGGCTCAGCAGTTGCTCGACTGCGGTGTTCAGGACCGGACGCCCGGACAGCCGCCTGAGTGAGGCTTCGAGTCCCTCTCGGAAATAGTCTGCCATGGATTTAATTGTGACTTATTCACAATTATTTAGCCCGTATAAGGCGACATTTGCCAATGTTATTGTGCTTGTTTCCTATTATTTTGAGCTTGGGAAATGCAAAAGCGCAGCAACTTCAATTCACAGCACGCCCCCTATTCAGGCTTTATCAACTGCTTCTTACATCAAACTGGAGACTCAACATGGCCAAGTATCTTTTTATCTATCACGGCGGCAAAAAGCCTTCCTTGCCCGATGAAGCTGAAAAAACCATGGCCGCCTGGGGCGCCTGGTTTCAGTCACTGGGGAACTCAGTGATCGATGGCGGCAATCCCGTCGGCCAGTCGCTGACCGTCAACGCCGATGGCTCTGTCAGTGCGAACGGCGGCGCCAACCCCGCCAGTGGTTACAGCCTGATCGAAGCATCGAGTGACGAAGACGCCGCCAAAAAAGCCAAGGGCTGCCCGCTGCTGGCAAGTGGCGGCTCAGTGGAAGTGGCCGAAGCCTTTGACATGTAAGGAACGCACATGGAATCTCTAAGTCAAGCATGGCCCGCACTGGCGGCCTACTCGACCGCGCTTGCAGCCCTGATGCTGCTGATTCTCGCGGTGCTGGTGCAAGCCTTTCTCGCCGGGGTGATCGGCCTTAACAAGAGCGGCGGCGAATTGCCTGGCGTGCCTCTGCAGGGCAATCACGCCAACCTGAATTTCCGCGTGCTGCGCACCTATGGAAACTCGGTCGAGAACTTGCCGGTGTTCACCGCTACCCTGTTGCTGGCCATCATTGCCAGCGCCTCACCCAAGTGGGTCAATGCCTTGGCGGCTATTCATGTTGCCTTCCGGCTACTCTTCTGGGGCGTCTACTATAGCGGCATTGGAAAAGTCGCTGGCGGGCCACGCACCATTGCCTATGTACTCGGTTGGTTTACCAATCTCGCGCTCGCGGTCATCACCACTGTTGCGCTTTTTGCGTGAATGAAGGGCAGGCCCGGCTTGCCGGGTCGGCCCGATTCCACTGTCGACAAGCCCTATATTCGGATCGCACGCTGCTTCGCCTGCGCGGCGGTCGAAGCTCAGAAGTCCAACGGACTCATCCATGTGACACGCCATATATTCCTGAACCGACTTGAGTTTCAGGCCAGGTAGCGCTTCGCAGCCATCTGGGCTCGTCGAGCGATCGCGCCGAGAGAGCCGCTGACGAATCCACTTGGGGCGTCGCTCGAATGGACCTGCCGGATGGCGGTCACAGAAACGCACCAGCCCTACTTTCTGCACTATTCTTGCAATGGCTGCACTTGCGACTAAAGTAATCTGATTACAGGCGATTCGCCCAAACCAGCGAGAGGAGATGTGATGAAAAGCCAAGTAGCGGAAGAGTATGTGCAGATCGACGCAGAGCCTTGGGCCCCCTTTCCCGAAGCACTCTCAGCAGGCGGTATTCGCTGGAAATTACTCCATGTGTCTCCGGAAATGGGCGGCTGGACCGCAATTTTTGACTGCCCGAAAGGGTCATCGTTCAATGCCCACATTCATCAGGGCCCCGGGGAATACCTGATGACGCGGGGACGAATGGACGTTCGTGGCGGCAAGGACGCTGGCGGCGCCACCGCTGTGGCTCCGAGTTACGGCTACGAGTCGTCTGGCGCCCGTCACGACCAGACCGCTTTCCCGGTGGATAGCGAGTTCTATATGACCTTTCTGGGCCCCCTTGTATTCATCACGCCCGAGGGCGATCCGATTGTGGTGGTCGGATGGAAGGAAGTACAGGCGGCGTGGCATGCCTTTGTCTCCACTCAAGCCGGGACAAAAAAAGAGGCGGCCTGAGTCATTCTGATAACAAAATTGGTCGTGCCGACTAAAGTCTGTACGCCTTCTTTTTTGCGCGCCTGGCTAGCGCTCCGCAACATCAATCACCTTTCCCGGATTGAGAATATTTTTCGGATCCAGTGAGCGCTTCAGTAATTTCATCAGCTCGATCTCGGTGGCCGAGCGCGAGTGGAACAAGTACTGAATACGCTCGAGACCGATGCCGTGTTCAGCAGATATGGAGCCGCCAAAGGGCAGGAGCGCTTGATACACCTCATCGTCCGCTTCGTGATGCAGGTGATCGCCCGGCTTGCCGGGGTGGATGAACAGATGCAGATTGCCGTCGCCGATGTGCCCCATGACGTGAATGAAGCCTTTTGGCCAACGAGTTGCGACTCTCGAAGAGATATCCGCAACATAGGCCGCCATATCGCGGATCGGCAGGCTCACGTCATAGAGAAACACTGGATTGGCCTCGTAGATGGCGGTGAAATCTTCGCGTACAAGCCATAAGCGTGTCCGCTCCGCCTCGGTTTGCGGGATTACGGCGTCCGCGACCAAGCCCTCATCGATGGCTGCGGCGAGCACGTTCTCGAAGCGGGATTCATCGCCTTCGGCGTCTGCCCCTTCCATCTCCAGCATCACGTAATACGGATAGCCCCGCTCCAGCGGGGGGCGATGCCAGCCGGGCGCGGTAACTGCGCGGTAATGGCTGCCCCACATGACCTCAAAAGCACTGAGCTGCCCGCCAAGACGCGCCTGGAGACACTTGAGCAAGGCCACCACTTTATCGAAGGAGGTCAGCGCGACCATGGCGCTGTTTCGCGTTGCCGGCGCGGGGAGCAGACGCAGGACTACGCGCGTCACAATGCCAAGCGTTCCCTCGGTTCCGATGAAAAGCTGCTTGAGGTCATAGCCGGCGTTATTCTTCAGCATGCGGTTCATCGACGACACGATGGTGCCGTCCGCGAGCACTGCTTCCAGGCCGAGAACCCAGTTCCGTGTCATGCCAAACCGAAGCACCTTGATCCCGCCAGCATTGGTAGAAACATTACCTCCCACCGTGCACGAGCCTCGCGGCCCTAGATCCACGGGAAACGACAGGCCTCGCTGAGCGGCTGCCTCCTGAATCGTCTGCAACACCACACCGGCCTGCACCGTCGCCGTGCCATCGACGACGTCGATCTCATCGATCCGATTCATGCATTCCATCGAGACCAGCACTGTCTTCCGGTCGGCGACCGTTCCCTCCACGCAGTTGGTCAATCCGCCCAGCGTAACAACCGAAATCCCGCGCGCGTGACAATGCTTGAGAATCGTACTGACTTCGTCGCTTGTGCGCGGGCGCAGCAATGCTGCGCCCTGCATGGGTCGCTGATCCCAGTAACTCGTCGCGCGTTCGGCGATCTGATCGGGCGCAAGAACCGCATCCTCACCCAGGAGTTCACGCAGGCTGCTTAGTATCTGAGACATACGACCTCATGGATTAAGTGGTGACCGGGCACGCACAAACACGGCCCGAGACAATGTCTCCGCAAATGCAGGTTTCACAGACACAAGCTATTTGAAAACAGATTGATTGGCCAGCTTGGCGCCCAGTGCGATTCGGCTAAACGCGCAGCGCTTGATGTCGGAACGTCTCCACAGTGGGTGATGATCAGTGCTGAATATGCCTGAATAGGCCCATACGTCGAGGCGGAGCTAGAGCCCTTAGCGCGTAACGGCGTGTCTCTGTGACTGACGCGCCTTGTTTATGCAGCTTGGTTCAGATGGTTGGCGTACTCTGCGCCTCATGAACAACGAAAACAGAAGCGCGCGTCTGGCCGTTCTGATCGACGCCGACAATGCCCAGCCCAAGCTGGCCGAAGCCCTGTTCGCAGAAATTGCCAACTATGGCGTCGCCAGCGTCAAACGCGTCTACGGTGACTGGACCCTGCCCAATCTCGGCGGCTGGAAAAAAGTGCTGGCAGAACACGCGATTCAGCCGATGCAGCAGTTTGCCTACACCAGCGGCAAGAACGCGACAGACAGCGCCATGATCATCGACGCCATGGACCTGCTCTACACCAATCGCTTCGACGGTTTCTGCATCGTCTCCAGTGACAGCGACTTCACCCGGCTGGCTGCGCGCATCCGCGAAACCGGCCTGAGCGTCTATGGCTTTGGTGAGCGCAAAACGCCGCAGGCCTTTGTCTCCGCCTGCGACAAATTTATTTTTGTCGACGTGCTGCGTGGCGGCGAGTCGCAAGGCCCAAGCGAAAAACCAGCGACAGCAAAGTCTGCCAAGGCCTTGCGCAGCGATGCGCGCCTGCTCAACCTGGTGCGCAACGCCATCGACGCCTCTTCAGACGACGACGGCTGGGCGCACCTGGGCCCGGTGGGCCAGCACATCAGCAAGCAGGCACCCGAGTTTGATCCGCGCAACTGGGGCTTTGCCAAACTCAGCGCGCTGGTCAAAGCGATCGGCCTGTTCGAAATCGAGAACCGCAAGAAGGCCGACGGCACTTCGGCCTTCATCTTGCTGCGCGAAAAAAAGCGCTGAGTGAGGAGCGCGGCGCCAACAGGCGCAGGGGCGATCTCAAGGATTTTCGTGAACGAGGTTCCAGCGGCGGTGTCAGATAACCATCAGCTTACCGGCTTGATCACCGCGTCACGTTCCACAAGTTCTGGTCAGCCGATAAACGCCTAGCGCCCGTGGTGCCGGTGACGCTGCTATTGATTGCTCGACCGCTCTAATTGGCACTAGGATCAATCGAGAGACCTCTGGCATTTTCAGCGGTGGCCAGCCCTGTTGTCGGGGCCGGTTCTGATCACCGCGCTGGGCCCGGTTTCAGCTTCTTGGCGATGGCTTCCAATAATGAAATTGGCAGGGCGTCAGGGCGAACGCTCGCACCAGCTATCATGGGCGGCATCGTTTCTTCGCCCTTGCTTACTCAGCTCTTGTTGCCGGATCCCTGCTGTCTGCTGACAGCGAATAGGACGCTCTCTCTCAAGTCACTGAGTCAACCCATTCAAAGATCTTGATCATGAATCTCAAATCCCTCTCTACGGTTCTGCTGTCTCTGTTCGGAGCGTCTGCGTTTGCGCACAGCTTTCACGAAGATCAGACGCCGCAAGCAACGCTGATTGAATCGGCAAGCGAGGAAACCAGCACGACACACGCCACCTTGGGGGATAAGGCGACGCGCAAGTCCGCCACGGCCGCGGAGGCCGACAAGACCGCGGACGCCGCCGAGGCAGTCGAAGCGAATAAGAAGCCATGATCAAAACGCTGGCTCCGGGCCACTATTGCACGCGCGCGCTGACCACTGTGCTCGGTGCTGCTGCGATCCTGTTCACCGGGTTTGCTGCCGGCCATGGGGTGGCAGAGGGCGATGCCGCTTTCATTCAATCCGCTCAAGGCGCACAGCTCTTGCCCTATCTGTATCTCGGTGCCAAACACATGGTCACTGGCTATGACCATCTGCTGTTTCTCTTCGGAGTCATCTTTTTCCTCTATCGGCTCAAGGATATTGGGCTGTACGTCAGCTTGTTCGCGATCGGACATAGCAGCACGCTGTTGTTTGGGGTGCTCAGTGGAACCCACGTAAGCCCCTATCTGGTGGATGCGATTATCGGTCTGTCGGTGGTCTATAAGGCGCTGGATAATCTGGGCGCATTCCAGCGCGTTCTCGGCTTCCAACCAAATACAAAGCTGGCGGTGCTGGTCTTCGGCCTGTTCCATGGCTTTGGCCTGTCGACCAAGTTGCAGGATTTCTCACTGCCAGAGGACGGACTGGTAGCGAATATTCTGGCCTTCAATGTCGGCGTCGAGATTGGCCAACTGCTCGCCCTCGCAGCCATTCTCATCGTCATGGGCTTCTGGCGACGAAGCAGTGCTTTCACCCGACAAGCTTTTGCCGCCAACGCACTCCTGATGAGCGCCGGCTTTGTCCTCACCGGCTATCAGCTTACGGGCTATTTCCAATCCTGAAGAGATTCGACATGACTGAGACCACCACGACGCTGAATGTCAGCACAACGCAATTGCTCAAGGCGAGCACCTTGGCCCTCATAGGCGCGGGACTTATCCTCCTCATCGCGGTACTGCCTGCCGAGTACGGCATCGATCCTACTGGCATCGGAAAAGCGCTCGGTCTCACGGCATTGCACACGCCAGCTGAGGAGGCTGAGGAAGTTGCCGACGAGGCAGCGTCTGTGTCCGACACTGCAGTGATCAAAGCCGGAGCCACTGTCATTCGTCAATCCACGCCCTATCAGAGCGGCGAGATGACACTGACTCTGCTGCCAGAATCTGGCGCAGAAATTAAGGCACAAATGCATGCCGGCGACACCATCGTCTTCAGTTGGATCAGCGCAGGCGGTCCAGTCAGCTTCGACATGCACGGAGAAAAGCCGAACGACGGAAATAACTTCACGAGTTACTGGCAGGGTCGCGATAAAAATCAGGGGCACGGCAGCTTTACCGCCCCCTTCTCCGGCTCGCAGGGCTGGTATTGGCAGAACGATGGCTCGGGACCCGTCAGCATCACGGTAAAAGTCAGTGGCTATTTTGAGAAGCTGTACAAACCTTATTGAGCCCGCTGCAATAGCATCCACAAACTCCGGTGGGCTCCTGCATAACGGGTCTAGTCTGGTGAGGCATCGCCTCGGCGGCGCCTGCTGCCGGCCCCACCTTGCTACTCGCGCCGGGACGGGGGGCGGCCACTTCGCCGGGTCTGGATCGTGTCACGCGAGGACTTTGCCCCCAAATCGCAGGCCGCATGAAGGCGGTCTTGGTCAGTGCGCTGATCCCAGGAGTGCCGCGCTGCTCAGTTGCTTCCAGTTCCGCCTTGTTCGAAGTCTTAAACCCAAAGGCGGCGCTCAGAACGGGGTAAAAATGTCTGGCGAATAGAATAGTGGCTGAGCTCAAGTAATTGCTTTGCAGCGATAATTTTAAACGTCGCCTCTTG
>JBFJJV010000003.1:0-63974 GCA_041635265.1 Panacagrimonas sp. | reverse complement strand
GTTCCCGCCGCGAACGCCAGTCGGCTGGGAGAAACTGCCGACGCTGATCAAGACGCTATCGGCCGCCACGCCGGAGTTTTTCAGTGTCACCTACGGTGCCGGCGGCTCGGATCAGGATGGCACCTACGACACGCTGATGAAAGTGGTCGATGAGTGCGGCATTGAAGCCGCGCCACATCTGACTTGCGTGGGATCGAGCCGGGAAAAGATTGCCGCCTTGCTGGACCGCTATAAATCGGCTGGCGTCAAACGCATTGTTGCGCTGCGCGGAGACCTTCCGGCGACTGCGACCAGCAAGGAGGCCCCCGGCGATTTTCGCTATGCCAACGAACTGGTGACATTCATCCGCGAGCAGCATGGCGATCATTTTCAGATCGAAGTCGCCGCCTATCCCGAGACGCACCCGCAGGCGAGCAACGTGGATGCGGATTTCGAGGCCTTTGTCCGCAAAGCACGGTCCGGCGCGGATTCGGCCATCACGCAATATTTTTTCAATGCCGACGCATATTTCGACTTCGTCAATCGATGCGAGCGAGCCCATCTGAGCCTCCCGATCATCCCCGGCATCATGCCGATTACCAATCATGCTCAGCTCACGCGATTCTCCGCCGCCTGCGGCGCAGAAATCCCGCGATGGATTCGACTGAAACTTGAGCGGTATCAGGACGACAAGGCGGCCATCCTGGAATTTGGCAGCGAAATTGTCGCCCGTCTCTGCCAGACACTGATCCGCGGTGGAGCACCCGGTTTGCACATCTATACGCTGAACCAGTCAGCGCCCACGCTCAAAATTCTTGAGCAAATCCGAACTGCTTGAGAAGAAGAAATAGTGGCGTGAGCAGGACTCGACCACGAAGCGCGTAGCGGTGAGAGGCGAAGCGCCCTTTTTTACGATTCAAGCTGCGCGCAGGCCTGCCTCATCTTTAGCTCTATATCGCAATATGTAGCGCGACATTTGAATCGCCACGCCGTGACATTTGAATCACAACGCTAATTTCCGGCTATTTTATTGCGCCTCTGGCGAGCCTGGGATATGGGGCGCAAATCGAAGCGCTGGGTGAGGGTTCTGGGGAGATTCCTGGGCCAGCCTTGGGGCCAGTTGCCGAGGATCAATTCTCGCGCTTTGGCGGGCTTGTCTGCGCCGCCGACGGTGTAGTTGATGGCTACGCTGCGACCGGGGAGATTTCTGAAGATTCTGCGCATCTCCGGGTGGTCATTGACGCTGATGATCATGGTGCCTTTGATGCTCTGCGCGAGGTCGGCCATTGCCTGGTATTCCTCGATCGGAAAAGCAACGCCGTAGCCCTCGGTCTGCCAGTACGGCGGGTCGCAATAGAACAGGGTGTGAGGACGGTCGTATCGGGCCACGCAGGCCCGCCAGGGCTCGTGCTCAATCAGGGCCTGGGATAGCCGCAGGTGGGCCTCGGAAAGGTCCTCTTCGAGCCTGAGCAAGTTAAGCCTGGGCGGACTGGTGGTGGCGGTGCCTAGGGTCTGGCCCGCCACCTTGCCGCCGAATGAGAGCTTCTGCAGGTACAGGAAGCGGGCCGCGCGCTGGAGGTCGGTAAGGGTCTCTGGCGGGGAGACCTGATGCCAGCGGTAGATCTGGCGACTGCTCAAGGCCCATTTGAACTGCCTTAAAAACTCCTCGGGATGGTGCTTTAAGACCCGATAGAGATTCACCAACTCGCCGTTGATGTCGTTCAGGACCTCGCTGGCAGAGCGCTCCTTGAGAAAGAACAGGGCTGCTGCGCCGCAGAAGGGCTCGACATAGCAGGTGTGGGTGCTAAATAGGGGCAGCAGCAGCGGCGCGAGGCGTCGCTTGCCGCCTACCCAGGGGATCAGTGGGGTGGGCATGGCGGGGATCAGGTTGTCTCGTGTTAGCCTCCCCGCGCTGTGCGCGCACAGCGGGGAAGCCTCTGGCTGACCACCGACCATCGCGTCGGGGGTTGGCGGCCGTACCGTGCTGATACACGGTGCGGCCGCTTCCTCTTTCCTTTTCCGCTGCCTAGCTACCGGCTGCGGGAACGATCGTCACATCGAAGTGGCCTTCAGGCAAATCCAAACTGCCCGAATTCGAGACGAGCTGCAGGTGTCCGTGGACCTGGGTTGGAACATCAGGGTCGCGAACGGGCTCCAGCGTGGCGGTTTCTTGCGATACCTGACCCGCCTCGTTGAACTGCTGGCTCCGGGTTGAGATTCTGAATCTGGCTTGGTGGCTCATGGGGTTTCCTCGGGGGTGGGGGTGGGATCGGGTTTTACGGCTTCCAGGGTGGCCAGGATCATCAGCAGCTCCTTCTCGCGATTCTGCAGCTGGAGCTGCTGTGCGTGGTTCTGGAGCAGCTCACTCCTGTGGCTCTGGATGTGGGTTTCAATCTTCTGTTCAGCGCTTTTCATCAATCAGCCTCTCTGTGATGTTCTTGAGGTTGGGTTTGAATGGGGCCATCGTCGGCCAGACGACGCCTTTCCCATCGGGAAACTGCTGCGGCAGATCGCGCAGGCGCTGGCGGTGCGCGCGATACGCCAGGCGCTCCGGCTCAGATAGCGGTGCATCCGCCAGCTGCGTCCAATCTGTTTCACGCAGCAACTGATCGCGCTGATGCCGGATTTGATGCAGGAGTACATCGGCGGGCGGGTCGTCCTGCGTGTAGATTTTCCATTCGCCGTTTTCCAGGCGGGGCAGCCTGCCGAGCGCGAGCGCGGCCTCGATGCCGGGCATCGCGGCAGCGTCGATCTGCGTGTAGGCATCGGGTGGCGGAGCCAGCCAAAATGAGTGATCTAAATGTCGGTAGTACATAGCGCCCTCATCAGCTCAATACAACTAAATACCAGGTCGAACCGCTGCCGTCGAAGCCGCCGGCGGTTTGAATGTAAGGCCGCATCAGGCCTGAAACGTTCCGGATGCAGACCGTGCCTGCTTTCGCTGCGTGGGTCGGCGCGGTGGTTATATCTGACGCCGACTTAAGGCGGAACGAGCCCCCTGCCGTGTTGTCGGTCTGCGTTAATTCAGCAGCAGTCAAGCCTACAGCCGCCAGAGCCGTGGCCCCGCTTACGGCCGTCACGCCCGGCCCTGATATGGAGCGCCCGTACACTCCTGCGGCGGTGACCGAGTAGCCCTTCACGCCGATTCGGTTTTGCTGCGTTACGTTCCCGACCGACGTGCCTGAATGCGGGAGGCCGGCGCTCAGGAAAACGCCTTGCACCGCCTCGGATGTGTTTATGCCGATTGTCACCGCCAGGGAGCCGTAGTTATCGTAAAACTCAGCCTCGTTTCCTGCCGTCAAAACCACCCGCTGCCCGCTACTCGCCGTCTTGATGTTATTCGCGATCAGGCTGGTGCCGTCCCACTTCAAATTGTCCGTTGAATTTCCGATGTGGAACTTCGGCGCGCCGCCATCGAAGCCAAGCCAGTAGCCGGCGACCGTCGAGGCATAGCTCGCCTTGCCGCCGTAGATGCTCCCTGCGGTCATCTGCAAATTGCCGCTAATCGTAAGATTGCCGGGGATGGAGACCGCGCCTGCGGTCGTCCATTGGATCGCGCCGGGAGAAAGGCCGAGATAGCCCGATCCATCGTTCTTGATCCAGGATGTGACGCTGCCGCCGCTGTTGAATGCGGCCAGCCCTGTGAGCCCGAACTGCAAGCGTTCGCCGGACGCGGCCGTGCGAATCACGGCGCTGGTGATCGTGCCGGCGGTCACGCTGCCCATGTCGGCGCTGATCGCCGAGAGCGTTGTCACGTTCAACTTGTCGGCGGTGATCGTCGCGGCCTGAATGCGCGCGGCAGCGATAAATCCGGCGGTGATCTTCACAGCATCAAGGTCGTTGATCTTCGCGTTCGTGACGGCCAGGCTATCTATCTTCGCCGTGGTAACAGCGAGGTCATTGATTTTCGCCGTGATGATCGCGGCATCTGCGATCAGTGCACTGCCAGATACGCGGATCATCTGGCATTCGTCGATCAGCGCCAGGCCCTGTGTCGGCGTGCCAAGCCACTGCGGATAAAACCGAACCTGCGTCGCGCCTGCCGGCGCTGTGACTGTGCCACTAATGAGCGTCCATGCCGTCGCGCCCGGCGTGATCTGGCTGCTGAATTGGTTGTTGATCGTCGCGCCCGAGGCGTCGATAAACTGAGCGACGATTCGCAGCAGCGTGCCGTCCGCGGTGGCGTTGAAACGAGCGCGGGCGGATATAAAAAACTGGTCCCCTACGGACACGGGGATCAATCTCGAAATCGCGTTGTACTGCGCGTGGCCGGATCCAGTGAATCTCAGAAACCAATTACCGCTGAAGGCGCTCGCTGCGTTGTTGATTATTTCGACGCCCGCGTTGAGCGGCGTCCATCCAATATCCCCAAGCTCGAAATTAGGATTATCTAATAGGTTGGAAAAATCGCCGACCGTCAAACGATCCGAAGTGATCGCATTCGCCTGAATCTCGGTCGCGCTGATAGCATTGGCTGCAATCTTCCCGGCGACAATCGCGCCGGCGAGGATTTTGATTGCGGTAACAGAATCCGCCTGCAGTTCGGTCGCGCTGATTGCGTTCGCCGCGATCTTCCCGGCAACAACGGCGCCAGCCGCAATCGAGTTCGCCTGCACCGCTCCCGCGATGATCTTCGGCGTCGAGATGGAATCATTCGCAATCTTGGTTTCAGTAACCGCGTTCGCAGCTAGCTTCGCCTCGGTGATCGCGGCGTTGTTGATCTGTTGCTCCTGAATCGACCCTGCGAGAATCTCGTCAGGACGGGGCGCGTAGGCAGTGAGCACATCGCCGGCCTCGAACTGAACATTATCGACACGCAGGAAACGGCTCGTCGGCGTTGCGCTGGCGAACAATCTGACCGAATAGACCCTGGCTTTGGCGGTTCCTGCCGGCGCAGCAGCCGTTTTCATCGACAGCCGCACCCGCGCGCCAGTCGCGATATAGCCGACCGACTCGGTGCTGAGAACCGCGTCCGCCGCGTCAAGATACTGAACGTACTGAACCAAGGTCGCCCCGTTGTTGCTGCTGGCATAGCAGGACAGGACACCGGCAAGGCCCGGCGACCAGGGTACGACCTGCCGCACATCCACAAACTGAGCAGTGCCTACGAAATCGAACACGGCGATGCGCTGCTCAAATGCGCCGAAGTGGGCCGGGTCAATCGGCGCGCTCAGCGAATAGTCCACTGAACTGAAACTGCCGCCGCTGCCGCCGATGACAACAGTCCAGTCGTCCGCCTTGCCGTCACTATCGCTATCGACCTCAAAAGAGGAATTGAGCAGGACGTTGCCGCCGCCGAACTGCGCGCCAATTTGTGCCGCCTTGATGGCGGCGTCTGAGATGTACTGGGCGACGTTGGTGCCGTTGATGGTGTTCGGCGTTGCCGGGCCGATGGCGGCAGACACCGCGCTGGTGTTGCCGCTGACATCCCGCGTCGCGAATTTGTAGTAGTAAGCCGTGCCGTTGACCACATCGGCATCGACGAACGTGGTACCGCGCGTTTCGGTTTGAAGACTCGCGGCGTTGGCGGTGAATCCAGCAGTGGTGCCGCGATAGACCAGCACCGTCAGGAAGTCGGGGGCGGTTGGATTCGTCCACTCGACGACAACTTTATCCAGACCGCCCGTTGCCGTGGCCCCGGTGACGTTGGCGGGCGGCGTCAAATCCCCGGCCACGGTATGCGATGCCGTGGCGCTGAACGCGCTGGCGGGCGCGCTGGTGCCGTAGTTGATGGCCCGCACGCGCGCGCTGTAGTTCACGCCTGCTTGCGCGGGGCTGAGCGTGTAGTTCGGCTCAGCGGTGCGGGCGCGAGTGATCTGCGTAGGCGCTGAGGTGCGCCAGATTTCCAGTTCGTAGAAGAATGGGTTGGCGTCCGATGACGCTGCCCAGGAAATGGTCAGGCTGCTGCGGGTGTAGAGCTCGGCAGACTCCACGCTGCTCGTGAGAACCGGCACGCCGGGCACGCTCGGCGGGATCGTGTCCGTTCCGGGAATGTCGCCGGTGGTGCTGCTGTATTGAATGCTCAGCGTGCCCGCGCCGAACTGATCGAACAGCTGGACCCGGTAGTAGTACGTCGTCGCGTATGCGAGCCCCGCGATGGTGATCGGCTTTGTTTCTGCGCCGTCGTACATCAGGTTGGCAGGCCCGGCCGTGAAGCCGCTGACGGTGCTGACGAAGACCTGCGCTTTCACATAGTCGCCGTCCGCCGGGCGGGTGAAATTCAGGATCAGGGTGTTGTCGACGGTGCCGTGGGTGAAGTCGCCGGGGAGTGACGGCGCGGGGTTCTGAAAGGTGTTTAAAGCCGGGTTCTCGCTGATCTCACCTTCGCGCGTGCGCGCTGAGACCTCGATGGTGATCTGACGCAGCGGCGATGTGTAACCTGCCCGAATGCTGTCTCCAACATTGTCCGCGTAGTCATACAGATAGTTGGTGCCGCCGATGTATCGAACGCGCAGCACTGCGCCGCTGGTCGGGTCAATGACCCGCACACGATAATCGCGAAGTGTTTGCCCGGCAGCAGGAACCACAGCGTTCCATTGCACTGGCAGCCCGGCTCCCGTGAACTGGGTTTGAAGTGCGGTCTGGCCGCGAATTCTCAGATTGAGAACATCGAGCCCGCTGTTGGCACCTGATCCTGCGTCGGGATCGGTTTGCGGCACCTCCCCATCTGCGATGCTCAGTGTGATCTGCGCTGTGGCACCAAAGCTGGCAACCACGCCGCTGTTGTTGACCGTGCGCGCACGGAACTCGTAGGTCTCGCCGTCGCTGTTCAGAACAACGCGTGCCTGCCCGTTCGCATCAGTTGGGCCGATCAAGGTCCAGCTGGCCGCATCCAAGGTGCGGTACTCGACCAAGGCGTGGCTATAGCTGGTATCCGGCGGATCAGGTTCAGCGACCGTCGCAATGACCGTGCTCAGATCGCGATTGGGCGTGGCCGGATTATTGGTTTGCTCAAGCAGTGTGATTGAGGGATCGCCCGCAACACGGGCGGTTTCAAGCGTGTAGTTGAACTGATAGGCCCACGGCCCCGCCAAACCGTTGGCACCCTCGCCGCGAATGCGAATATCGATCTCGATCGAGTCGTCTGCAACGTCAATCTCCAGCGTGCCGTTATTCCGCTGGCGCGGCCCCTGGTGCCAATTCACCGGCCCGCCGCTGGCGCGATATTGCGCTTCAACTCTACGCACCGGTTCGTCCGATTCAGCAAAGGCGTAGCTGATGATCACGCGCGTATCGAAGCTACCATCGTTGTTGCGGCGCGCAACTTCCGCGCTGCTATCGATGTTCAGGATGACCGGCTCGGGCGGGCGGCGCTGCGGGCGGGTGACCAGCGGATCGTAGGGCGGGATCGGACCTGACTCGCTTTGATGCACGTCCGGCGCGGAGTACGGCACGGCGCTGATCTGGGCCGCCATGTCTGGCTGCGGGCGGATATCCGTGATCAGCACCAGCTGGTCGATCAGACCACTCTCGCCCATGCTGACCAGGTCACCGACCTTCACCGACGCGGGTACGCCGCCGGTGACGTGCAGCGCATAGCTGTCACCGGGCGCATTGGACAGATTCAGCAACAGCAGCTGACCGGTATCGATGCGCACGCGCGCCTGATAGCTCTTGCCCGCTTCAATGCTGATGCGCTCATCGATGGTGATCGGCCCGGTATCCCCGTCGCCGATTTCGGTGATGCGGCCTGAACCGAGCCCAACCAGCATGGCATCGTGCTGCAGCCGGACCACGTCGCCGCGTTGGCACACCAGATGGTCGACCTGGGCGCTCCAGGTGAATTTCTCCGGCCGCAGCTTTGCAACGGCCTGGTGATAGCGCCCGTCCTTATACGCCTGGTCTTTGTGGGTGCAGCCGAACAGGGGTAACTGCTCAAACTCGGTGGCAACCAAGGTGCCACCCGCGCCATCGAGGCTGTAGCCGTCGGCATAGACGATGCGCTCTGATTCCACGTAGCCGCCGTCGCGATCGCGGAACTTCACCTTCAGTGCGTGCGGCAGACGGCTGTAGGAGCGGCTGACGGAAAAGTCCCAGTGATTGCGCGGCGTGAAGGTTTGAACGGCAGCGAGGTCAGGCGTATCGCGCACCACGGAGAACTTTCCGTCGCGTGTGGACAGCGATGCGCGCCCGGCGGCGGCGATGCTTCGCGCCGCCTCAAACAGCGATGTAACCCCGTCAAAAACGCCGTTGAACTCGCGCGGCGGAGTCTCCGCATCGCATGCACTGGCCCAATCAATGATCGCCGCGTCATCCAGGCGACCTGCGTCAATATTGCGACCTACCGCCGGGCCGAGGAAGGCGTCACGAAACGCAAAGGCCGGGTTGTTGGAAGCCTGCTTGACCCATGCCGAGCCGTTCCAAACCGGGACCACGCCGGTGGCAATGCAGTTGAAGTCGTCGACGGTGCCGCTGAGCTGATCAGACGCCTGCAGGCGCAGAGCCACATAGGCAAAGCGGGGGTCCGCGAAGTCCTCGATGTCCAACACTTCGACAATGGAACGCAGGCGAATCAGCGTGATTTCCTGCTTGAACTTGCCGTTGGGCGAGTCTGCCGCAGAGTAATCCACGTGGGGAGCGCGTTGCTCTGGCGGTCCAATAATGATCTGTCCGCCTCGGAAACGCGCACCAGGGAGCCGCTCAATGCGAATGTCCCATTGACCTGTCGATGGCAGATCAATGGCCACGGTCACAGTATTGGTCCGGGGGTCCGCGCCGCTACCGCGCACGTAGGCCACGTCCTCGAAAAAGGGTTGATCCAGAAAGTAGCTGTTGGCATCAAAGCCGTTGGAGTTGACGTTGGCAGGAAAGATCGGCGTGACACCGCCGTCTCCCGCAACATACTGCGGCTGGCCCCGAGCATAGGGATCGGCCGTTCCCGCAGCGCGATACTGAATTCGGAAGAGACTCAGCACTTCGTCCTTCTTCTCATCTCCGAAGAATCCGATCAGGCCGCCCACTTCCACTTCTACGCGCTCGGTGTTGGGCGGCGTGGTGCGCGCCACCAATGCGCCCTGGTTGCGCAGGTCACCATTGGCCGAGTCCGTGACAGCCCCGAATTGAAAGACTTCGTCCAGGGCCTCGTTTCGGTTGAAGTCCCAGATCCGATACTCGCTGCCAACGAAGTTGGCCAGCGGCGTCTCACCGAGTTTGAGGGTGCCCACGTTCACGATGAGATCGCGATAACCCAGGCAGAACAGCCCGAGAAAATCCTGCTGGCCACCGACGCTGATCGGAACAGGCAACGCCGCGTACGCGGGAAAGAGAATGTCAGTGCCAAAGAGACGGGGCACCACCTCGTAGGGGGCAACGCGGTTGCTGGTGCGCTGAATACCGCGAAACGGCGACAGCGCACTAGGGCGGTCAAGATTCAGGCCCGTCGGCGGAATCAGGGCGTTGACGGCCAGTTGTCCGACGAGGGTTAGGGCCGCAAAGGTTGCGGTGTTCGAAAGACCAAACGCGCCCCCGGCCAATGCACCACCCGGGCCTGTCAGGACGCTCGCCACAACGACCACCGCGATACTGGCCACTACGCGAAGCGCGTCGCCATCCTGCGGCACAACTTTGAGCAGGACGCTGTCGTCTACGCTGGGGATGTAGTCAAGATCATCGCGCAAATCGCCGTTGATAAAGGCCAGCACGCAATCGCCTGCGCCCATTTCCGCCAAGCTTGCGCCGTGCAGGACCTGGACACGATGCAAATCGTGTCTGAGTGGGTGCGGAGCCAGCGCGACTTCAACCGCGCGCGGCAGCAGTTCACCTTCAATCGCGTTTGTCATATTTCCAGTACGAGTCAATGCGCTTGATCCACATCGGGCTGTCCAGGCGGGCCACGCAGGACCCGATATCGCGCAGGGTATGCAGGAAGTGACGCTGGTCCAGAATGATGCCCACATGCCAGGGCATGCCGTAGACCTTGAGGGTTACAAGATCGCCGTACACCGGCCAACGCACCTCCGTCCATCCGCGTCTTTCGGCCAGGACCAGCTCAGTGACGGCGGCGTAGTCGCAAGCGGTCTTGTAGTGATCCAGCAGGGTTGGCAGCTCAACGCCCAAGACCTCGCGATAGAAGCACAGCGGCAGCCCCCAGCAATCCAGCCCCACCTCGGGATTGCGTCCGCGATCGACGTAGGGGATACCGATCCAGCGAGGGTCCAGGTCGAATGCCATGCGCTATCGCCGGAACAGCTGCGGGAAGAGTTGCGGCGTGAATCGCTCCGCCGGATACGGCTCGTCCAGGATGGGCTCATAGCCCATCGTCAGCACGATATCTGTCTCCGTGATCTGGTGCCGACGCAATTCGAACTCAAACGGCCCTACTTCAACCACGTCCGGCGTGCTGGCCAGGATGACCTCCATCATGACCATCAGCGGCGTGGGGGCGCTGCGAAGCTGGTCCACCAGACGTCGGTCCACATTGGAAAACCGAATCTGGGCGTCTGGCAACTGGTCCGACAGATCCTCAGGCAGTTCCGGCTCGAATGGAAAGCCGATGTAGGTCTGCCCACGGCTGATCACGTCTTGCGTGTTGTTCACCACGCGCACGGTGGTGATTCCGGGATGGCTGAAGGTCACCAGCACCAGCAGCACCTGATCGCTGTGCTGCGCAACCAGCTCGCGCACGGTGGCGGCAGATATGGCGCGGCTCATGGCAGGCGGATTAGCTGCAGGGCCACGCGCCAGAAGTTGCCGCCTGCGTGCGAAATGGCCGGTTTGTTTGTAATCCTGAACTGGCGCACAGGATTGCTCGCGATGCCGCGCTCGCGCCAGTCGTAGGCCAGCGCGCCAAAGCCCAGATCGTTCTCGTAGAAAGCCTCGAAGATCGCCAGCTCGGCGTAATCGAAGAAGAACACGGCGGTGTAACTCTTGACGGCCGCAGTGAAGCGACGGCGCGACAGCGGCGGGCCATCTACCGGCGCTTGAATCACCGGAAAGCCCGGCTCTTCACCATAGCCCTGAGTTTCAGGTGCCTGCGGAATGTTGGCGGGCCAGGTGGCCATCAGCGCCCTGCAGGGACACGCTCGGTACCGAGCGCGCCAGAGATCATGCGAATCACATCACCGCCCTGGGCAATATCCCGCTTCAACGCAGGCTCCACAAAGACCCGGTACAGGTCCTGCCCACTGGGGCCGCGCGATTGTTCGGTGCGAGAGACCTTCATCGGCTCGCCCTGGTTGATCACCTGCAGGCTCAGGCCCCCGGCGCTGGAGGCGGGGTTGGGGCCAACGAATCCGCCATTGGCGAAGGCCATAGGTGCCACTGGCGGCGCAAGACCAGCGTTGAGAGCATCAAAGAACCCTCGTCCGAACTTTTGAACGCTACTCGCCTGAATTACGTATTCGCCATTGGAAAGACGAGCTGGAATGCTGTCTGATCTCGGTCCGCCAGGGCCACTGATATAGCCGCCGTCGGCTCTATCGAGCGTCAATATTCCATTGGAGCTCAGTGACGCTCCTGGCACCAGACCAACCAGCTGCTGCACTGCATAGAAGGCCAAAGTTTTCGCGATCATCTGTTGAATGGATTCCACAACAGAAGACGCCAAGCTCTTGAATGAATCCGAGACGCTACGCGATCCATCCAACAGGCCTTTGAACGCGCTTTGAAAGCCGGTTTGCAGTTCTCCGGTGACAATGTTGCCGATCTCGAGAAGGGTCTGCATCCACTCCGAGGCGGGGGGCTGGAGCGCCTCCATGTCCTGGGCTATTCCCGCCAGCGTCTCGCGCAACTTCTCCCCTGTTGAGCCCGATACGTCGTTCGCCGCCTGGGCAATACGCTCGAAGCTTTCCAGCGTCGCACCAAAATCAGCTTCGTTGTCCTGACTCAGTTGCGCAGCACGTGCGGGACCAGCCACTTCAGCCTGCCGGTCTCGGATACCAGATCGCCGGTTCAGACCATCGACCAGCTCGCGCGCCTGCCGCTCCAGCTCATCAGCCAGCAGCCGTGCCTTGGCGGTGTCGAATACCTTCTGCGCCAGCGCGGTCCCCTCAGCAGAGCGAGACAGAGTTTCCAGCCAGCCTTCATATTCCTGTTTCAGCGCTTCCAGATTCGCCTCATAGTCACGCCCTTCGGCTTTGAGCTGCGCCAATTTCAGGTCGCGTACCAGATCTGCTTGCTCGCCCTGCAGCTCCAGCTCTTTCCTGAGCATGTCCTGGAAATGTTTGAACGCGTCATCGTCGGCTTTCTCTGCGGCCGATTCCGTGCCCCCAGCGCCCGATGCCGAGCCAAAGTCGAGCGATGCTGCTGGTGGCGCGACCGGCGCGTCAGCCTGTGACTGATCAAGGCCGCTACGGATATCCTTTCGCTGCTGCACAAATACGTCACGAAGCTGAGCTGCGCGGGCCTCATAGCGACTCAGGGCGGCAGCAACCGTGTCATCGTTAAATGCAGCCTTCGTCGCCTCAGTGGCGAACTTTGCCGCCTCGGCGATCTCCAGCAGCCCTTGTGTCAGAAAGCTACCGGCCAGACGTGCAGTGGCGAACTGCTCGTGGAGATAACTGCCAATTTGAAAGCCAATCAACGCGCCGCCCAAAAGCTGAAACGCATTTCCAATGCCTGCGATCGCAGAGCGTAACAAGCCAGCCTGGCGAATCGAGGCAATCATGCCGACGCGCTGCGTCTTCATGGCAGCACCAAGTCGAGCCTCGGCAGCGGCGTGCGCATCAGCCGCAGCGGCCGCAGCGCGTTGCGCAGGCACCAGCTGGGTTTCAGCAACGGTGAGCCGTTGCATTCCGGCCGCCGCTGCTACAGCGGCTTGCGCCTCCTTTAGCAACGCTGCTGTATAGATGCGCTTGGCATCCAGCGACGCCACCTCGGCTTGAAGATTTCCGATCAATTGCAGACGCTCTTGTGCGAGTGCTTGCGTCGCCAGGACGGTGGCCTGCCTCTTCTGCAGCAGCCCGGCAGAGCCCGCTTGTAGCGAAGCCAGCAATTGAACGCCCACAGCCGTGGCTACCAGGAGCACGCCTCGGTAGGCAGCGCTGAGGGCTCCGGCGAGGTTCTCAGAGATAGTCGATATCACCTGCGCCAGTTGGCCGGTGGACTGCCCCAGGTTCTGCCCGACCGCGCGCTCAAACTCATTCCTGACCTTCGTCATTGCCGATGCCACGGTCAACGGCAGGGTGTTGAACTCCGTTTCAAGGATGTCGCGCTGGCTCAGAATCGCCCGGACCATTTGCTCTGCGGAGACTTGACCGTCATTGACCAGACCGCGCAAAGCGCCGCGCGGCACCTCAAGGCCGTCGGCCAGGGCCTGGGCCAGACGAGGCGCGTTCTCCAGAATGCTATTGAACTCTTCAGCACGTAGAATCCCGCCCGCCAGCGCCTGGGTGAACTGCGTGATCGCACTGGCTTGCTGCACAGTGCCAGCCCCTGACACCTGCAGGGCCTGATTGACCGATTCTGTGATCTGCAACGCCTGCGCCTGGTCCCCGCCCAGACCACGGACTGACTCAGCAACCTTGCCGTAAAGCGTGATCGTGTCTTGCAGTCCGGTGCGCGTACGCTGAGCCACTTCAAAGGTCTCGCGCTGCGCGACGTTGTACTCTTCTTGAGTTGCCGTGAAGAGCTTGAGGCGCGCATTGCCTGACTGGTAGGTGTCACTCAGGGAAACCAGCTGACTGGCAAAGCGCACCAACTCACGAGTGCCGAGGAATGCCAGCAGCTGCGTTCGCGCCTGGCCGAGCTGCTCGGAAATGGACACCAGACCGCGGCGCCCTCGGGCGAGGCCACTTTCCATCTGCTGCCCGGCCGACGTTGCGCCTCGCCCTAAACCGGCCACTTGCCCTAGCGAGTCCGTCAAGGCAACCTTGAACTGACCGTTCTCCACGATCAGTCGCAACTTGAGAGTTAAATCATTCATGAAGCAGCGCTCACTGATTGATCAAATGTTCCAGCCTGCTATGGCGATAGGCGCGTGCTTCGTGCTGCCCCTGATCGCACCAGGCGGCGGGATTGGGCTGTTGCTGGCCGGACTTTGCCTCGCCGCTCCGATTCTCTGGCTGCTGGCGTCCTTGCGCGGCTAGGGCTTCAGCTTGCGGATGCCCTTCAAGTAATCCTCCTGGCTCGCCTGGGCCAATCGACCGGCAAGAGCCGCGCCTGCAATAGCTCGCTGATCGAGCTGATATGACGCCCGAGCAAACGCACGAAACTGCGGCAAGGTGTAGTTCAGGATATCTGGCCATCTGTGGCCTGATCTGATGAGTTGCTGGGCGACTTCGGCCCAGCGTCCCGCTGAGTTAGATTCGGCGCCATCAGCGCAGGGAACTTCGACCTCATCTGGCCCCAGACTTTCTCGCCCGCTGGTGCTATCCGGGTCGAGAAAAAATCCGCGTTGACCTCGGCAATAGCCCCAAGCAGGCGCACCCCGTCGTCCGTTGGCACCTCGTCAAACCACTCACGCGGTTTATTGATCGCCAGCATACACAGGGCCATTGCGCGTTCACTGTCGTCCTCGATGATTCGAGTCAGGTCAAGCTCACCTTGCTGGACTAGCCCAGCCAACATTGGTCCCAGAATTTTCAGCACGCGGGGAAGCTGCCCGAATGTGAACGCCCGGATCAGAAAGCTTTCGCCCCCGACGCGGACAGTTACGGGCACACCGAGCAGGCTTTCGAGCTTTCTTACGTCGTCTTCGTGGTTCATGGCATCAGGCGATCGTCAGCAGGATTTCATCATTGCCGGCCGTGGTCGGAATGAAGTTGAGCTGCACCGGCATCTCCACGATGTTGTCCTGGTCCACAAAGTCCGGCTGCGAGATCTGCACCACGCTGGAGCTGAGCTGGATCCGGCGGGTGGCCGCGCCGTGGCTCAGGGAAAGATCGCCCAGCGATGCATCGCGCACGATGGTCCACCAGTCCTGCTCGGCAATCCTGGTGGCCTCGAACTGCGCGCTACCGCTGGTGAGGCGATCCACGATGCGGATCTCTTCATCCGCGTTGATCAGGTACTTGTGCACCAGCTGGTTGTTGAGGTTGATCTCCAGGCGGCGCAGGGCGGCGGCGGTGTAGCCGTGCAGGGTGAAGTCCGGTGTGTTGGCCGCATTGGCCACCTGCGGCTGCTGGTAGGCGGAGAGATCCACGGTGGGCAGCGGCACGTCCGTCACGCCGCCATAAAGCCCCATGAAATTGAACTTGAAGACCGGGATCTGGCCCACTTCAAACATGGCTGCGAGGTTGCCGCGTGCGCCGAGCAGCTTGTGCAGCGTGCCGTCCTGGTAGAAGTACAGCGTGGCGCTGTCAAAGTCGCTGGACACCGGCGAATACTCCACGCTGACACCCGCGTTGACAGTGCGGGCCAGGCCGCAGGCGCGCAGCAGCGCGTCATAGCCAGCAGGCGGTGCGGCCGGGCCCGCCGTGCCGAAGCCAACCGCCTCAAGCTCCATCTCCAGCATGACCAGGCTCTTGGTGGGCAGCTTCTCGAAGCCGCCCAGGAAGGGCCGCACCAGGGTGCGATCGACGGTGTCCTGCTGCAGCGGCGTGCATTTGACGCTGCGCAGCAACACCGAGTCGGCCGCGCCGGTTGGGGCGGCATCCACGCTGTAGGTGCCTTCGAGTTTGGCGGTGACCTGGCGCAGGCGAGTTCTGATTTCATTCATGTGTGTTTACTCCTGGGGTGTGGGGTCCGGGCCGCTCAGCCCTTGGCCTTGACGTTGACGAGGGGCTTGTCCGGCTGCGCCTTGTCCACCGCCGAAGCGGCCTTGCCGGGTTTGCGCGGCGGGCGCGCCTGGGTGGCGGTCTGCACGCGCACGCGCTTGCCGTCCTTGATCTCAAACGCACCGCCTTTGCCGCTGAATTCATCTTTGATGGGTTTACTCATTGGGGATCACCAGTTGGTAAGAGGTCGAGAATCGGTCCGACCAGAGCACGCCAGGTGGCGCGAATGTCACGATCTCCCCGCCAGCAAAATCCAGCGGATCATCGACAGGGTTGGGCTGCCAGTTGCACAAGGCCGCCAGCAGCTGCGCACGGCGCGCCTCCAGCTGCAGAATCGCCTTGCCGCCGGTGGCATCTCCGGCATTGACCGACCACTGCACCACCGCAATCGTCACGCCCACTTTCTGGCGATGACTGTTGATACGTTGATTGGGGCCGGGCCGGTCGCCCATGTGAATCACGTACAGGTCCGCGCCAAACTGCTGGCGCTCGGAAGCGCGCGAGAGGTCCGCAGCGGTTTCGATGCGCCGTGCCCAATCCAGCTTGCTCTGCAGGCGCGCGATGATCGGTTCCAGGCGCATCATCAGAAGGCATCCCGCTTGAAGATGCGCGGCGGGCCGCTCACCTGGATCTCGCCGCCAATCACGCGCCCGCCGTCAGGGGTTGAGGCAGGCGGCAAGCCCAGGCTGGTCTCGCCGGTGCGGATCGATTCCAGCAGCTTCACCGCGCGCGTATAGCGCAGGCGTACTTCCTCGGGCGCGCGCTGGTCAAACAGGTTGTAACGCACGATGTCGCGCGCAATGCGCTTGAGCAGCTCCGGCGCAGTGGCCAGTGGGAGCTTGTAGCGTGCGCCCACGTAGGCATCGATCTCCGCCTCGCCATCGGTCACCGCGCGATCGAGCACACCCAGGTCTTCCAGGCCGTCGCCATCGCGGTCGGTCAGCTGCAGCAGCTCGGCCTCGCCGTGGCGATCCACATAGTCCTGCCGGTCAAAGTATTGGCTGCCAGGCATCAGTCGTCTCCGTCCTTGTCCTTGTCCAGGTAGTCGAACGGATCGAAGTTGCTTTCCGGCCGCAGCACATCAATCAGCAGGCACACCACCACCGCCAGCGCGGCCGTGCCAAAGAGCAAGAACAGCGCGTCCTGAAAAGTCATGGGGTGGCGTCCTGGTCCTGCACGCGCACCGCGATGGTGAGCGTCTCGTTCTGCGGCTCAATGCCCAGCGCCAGGGTGCGAACGCTGCGGCTGATCGCATCGGTGGCGGCCGCGCCCTTGAGGATGCCGATAGCGCGCACAAACTTGCCGCCGAAGTTCGCGCTGGTCACCACAAATTGATAGTCCACCGTGCGGAAATCCACATCGGTCTTGGTGGCAGCCGCGATGTAGTTGCTGGTCGCGCCCTCAGTGGGATTCAGGCGCGTGTGGTCATCGTCAAAGGCGGCACCGTCGTCAGTCACGCCCACGTGCGTGATCAGCGACTTGATGGCGTCGCGCACGTCGGTCAGGCCGGTTTTCAGAAAAGCAGGCATTACAGGTCCTCAGTTCTTTGGGAGGTGATGCGCTGGTAGGCGTAGCGGGCAAACACGCTGCGGCCCGCCACGGCGCTGCTGCCCTCTACCCACACCAGCAGCTCGCGCGCCATGCTCCAGTCATTGCCAATGAGCGCGGTCAAGTCGTGTTCCTGCTCGCCTGCGATATCGCCCGTTGCTGCGCCGAGTTGCGTGCGGGGCACCGAACCCTCAACGCCCCAAATGAGCGTGCCGTTGTCCAACAAGGTGCCGGTCTGACGCAGGTAGATGCGCAGCAGAACCTCTGTGATCGCGTAGTTGTCCTTGCTGCTGCCGATAGCCTCGAAGCTGGCGCGAATGCCGCCGCCCTTGGGCGAAAGGCCGCCCGTGCCCTTGCCGCCGGTCAGGCTCGCCTCGCTGGCGGTCCTGCCGTTGAAGTTGGCGACGCCAGCAAAGTCATTGTTCGGCCCGACCGCATAACCCGCCGCGTTGAGGCCGTTGAACTCGGCTTGCGAATTGAAACGAAACTGGGTGATGGACTTGCCCAGGGCGGCAGGGAAAGGCGCGGGCGCAATACGCTGGACCAGGCTCAGGCCCAGCGCTGCGTCCTGGCGCACGTCGCCATTGATGAACACCTGGTGCAGCAGGCCCAGCGGCTGATCGCCGCGCAGCGCCGCGCGCACGGTCTGCACCAGCCCGGCCACCGGCCGCGCCAGCACCGCAGTCAGGCGCGTCTGCAGCTGCAGACCCACGGCGGTGTCCTTGCGCACGTTCACAGCGCCGCCGCCGATCACCTTGCGGATGCGTCGCAGCGAATTGACGATCAGGCGCATCAGCCTGCCTCCACGCTGACGCTCACACCCAGGGGCGCAAACACCTTCACCGTGCCCGTGCAGGGAAACGGGATGTAGTTGGCCTGGCCGCTGCGGCATCGGTGCCCGAGATCCGCGCGCGGGTTGGTGCCCCCCAGTGAGGCGCGGCAGATGTAGACCCGATCATCGTCCGGGTCCACGTTGTCAACATTGACCACCACCAGCGAGGCGGGCTGGCCCAGCTCGAAGGTAATCACGGCATCCGCGCCCAGGGCGTCTGCCTTCAGCACTTCAGGGCCAAGACGATCCTCGACCCGGATCGGCAGTGCGCCCAGCAGCTCCGCCAATGTCAGCGCCTGCGCATTGGGCAGCGCCTGCAGGATCACGCCAATGGCGGCCAGGGTGTCTTCGCTGGCGCGCGCGTTGAGCGCGGCGCGCAGATCCGCAATGAGGTCGAAGTCGCCGTCAGCCACCGGTCGGCTCCCGCACAACCAGGGCCGTCTGGTCCGCCGCCGCGCCGGGCTCGCGCAGGATCAGCAGTGTGGGCACCGCAGGGTTCTGCGGTGCAGCGATCAGCGGGCCGACATAGATCGGGATCACCGCGTTGCCGGGCGGCCCCGGCACGCCGCGCGGGCCATCCAGCAGGATCTGCACGCTGGGGGCCTGGCTCTCTACCAGGAGCGCAGGCGAATCCAGCGCCAGGCTCACGAGCAGATCGCCCACATCGGCATTGACCGCACCGCTGGAAAGATTGAAGTCCAGCTCGGCCTCACAGATCTCAGCCGCCACCTGGGCAGTGCTCAGATCAAGGTGAATGTCCGCCTCATGTGTCATCGATCACCGAGTCCAGTGTGCGAATGCGCGTGAGCAGGCAGGTGCGCTTGATGCCGCCCACGTTGCGCCGCGCCTGCAGGTGAACCTGGCTGTTCTGCGGAAAGCCGCGTGTATCGGCCCTGGGGATGACGCCGCGGATGATGCCCAGCTCCGCGTCCGGCGAGACGGCGTTGAAGCTGATGTTGCTCAGCGCGGCGGCGTCGGCGTCGCTGGCCAGCGCCTTGATCATCAGCTCAATGCTGTTGCCGGTTTGATCCACCGGCGCGCCGGTGGCCTTCACCGTGAAGGTGAAGACCACGGGGTAATCGTCACCAGGAACAAGGGGCGGCAGCGCGCTCATGAGCTCGTGTCAGGCTTACTTGGCGTCGGGGGCGTTCTTCTGCTTGCCCTTGCCGGAATCGGCGTCCGCCTCAACCTGGACTTCCTGCACCACGAGCATCGGCTCGCTGCGCAGGATCTCCAGCTGCTCACTGGAGAAGCGGCGCAGGTCGTAGTCGGTCGGGGTGGCGGGGTGCGCCACATCGCAACGGCGGAAGCCGTGGCGCTTGGCGGTGATGCGAATCATTGTCTTGGCCATGTCAGATCTCGGTGATGAGTGAGTCGGTACATCAAGAAAAAAGGGGTCGGCACTGCCTGATGCCGACCCCCCCGTGTCTTCCCCCTGATTCCGATCAGGCGCGGCTCAGGGCGTTTCTCGGGCTGCGGTGTATCAAGTCAGCCAAGGCGTGACGAGCACGTCCACGGCGTTCATGTTGATGTTCGTGGCACCGGCTGCATTGCGCTCGGCCTTGACCACTTCCAGGGCCTGGGCGCGCAGCGTGGGCGGCACCACCAGGTGCGTGGCGCGGATACCCAGAGGGCGGCCCTCGTCGGACTTGAAGTCCATCATCGCGGCGTAGGCCGCGTTGAAGTTGGCGGCGTCCAGCGCCTGGCGGCTGGCGAAGGCCTGCTGCCAGAAGCCGAACCCGGCGTTCACGCGGGCGTCCACGCCAAACAGGAACTCCTTGGACTTGAAGACGTGATCGTCGTCGAGCTTGTTCAGGCTCTGCCAGTCGTAGTTGCGACGCTTCTGGAAGATCAGCGGCTTGAGCGGGCGGCTGTTGTCCAGCAGATACCACTGCGTGCCTGCGCCGCCGCCAAAGTTGCTGACGCTGGCGGGGTTCTCGCGGCCCACCGGATGATCGGTGTCAAAGAAGTTCTGCCCGTCGTAGCACGGCACGGCCGCGCCAGTGGACAGCAGGTTGAACAGCAGCTCGCTCGGGTGCGTGGCCGATGCGTGGCCCATCTCTTCGAACATGGGCTTGTAGATGCCCCACTGATCGTCCTCGATGTTCTCGCGCTGCACCGCAATGGTGGACTCGAAAGTCTTGTTTCGGATGCGGTAGTCGTGGCTGGCCAGCTGCTTGAGCTGGCGCTCGCCCACCCACTCACGCAGGCGCGGGAACTGACCGAGCCAGGCGTAGTGCTCTTCGGCCGTGTTGGAGGGCACTTCCGTGGCCACCATGTTCCAGTCCAGCGGCACGCTGCGGAAACCGGTGTTGAAATTGGCTTTGAAGCCCACGAAAAGGTCGTTGAGGTTCTGTCGGTTGAGGATCATCGAGATCTCCGGATGGTTTGGGTCAGGTCAGGTTGTTGCGGTTCGTGGGCTCAGGCAGCGGACTAGCTGATGTGCACGAAAACGCCGTCGGCGTTCACGTCCTTGATCACGCCGGCAATGGAGCGGGTTGCGCCGCCATCGGTCTTGGCCACGGTCTCGTCGTCGACGATGTAGGCGCTGCCGCCGATGTCTGCGCGGGTGATCTGGTCGGCAGCAGCCGAGTTCTTCAGCAGGAACACGCCGGTCTCGGTTTCCACGTTGAGATCGCCGTCGGCACCGGCACTGTTGTCCACGGTGTCCTTGGCCACGCCGCGCGCGATCAGGCCGGTGGCGGTGCTGCCAGGGGCGGCAAAGCCGGTGGCGCCCAGGACCACAATGGCCCCGGCGTAGATCAGGGCGGCAGCGACAACAGGGTCGCTGTAGTGCTTGTTTTCACGCTTGGTGGTGTAACGCTCGGCAGAAAGGGGCATGGCTGAGACTCCGGGTTGTTGAACAGATGTGCGTCAGCTCGCAGCTGGACGCGTCAGTCAGTGGGAATTAGTGAAAGTCCGCCTGGGCGGCCGCGTAGTCCTCGTGGCTCACGCCCATCTGGCTGCACAGCGCCTTCTGGGCCTCGGTGAGCGCGCCGACGGTTTTCTCCGGCTTGCCCTGGGCGGGCTTCTTCTCCGGGTCCAGGACCGGGCTGGCGGCCTCGACAAACTTGCGGAACTCATCCAGCCCGCCTTCTTTGCGGCACATCGCCACATAGAAGTCGCGGGTGGCGGGCGTGATCTTTCCTGCCTTCTGCGCAGCGTCCACCTCGGTGGTGATCGTCTGCTCCAGGGCCTTGTCCTGGATGGACTTGATTTCACCCTCGGCGGTGGTGGCGCGGTTGAGGGCCACGTCGTAGTCCGCACGCGGCACAAACTTGTCCAGCGACGGGGTTTGCGCGGCATTGAGCGCCGTCTGGTGTTCCGCCTGCAGGGCATTGATTGCTGTGACCGCTTCCGCCTCACCGGCAGACTCAGACAACTTGAGGGCTTTGAGAACGTCTTTCCACATGATGGGTGGCTCCTGGTGTGCGGCGCGGTTCAGCGCCAGGTCAAAGTTGGGGGTGTTGGTGAGCGCAGCGCTGGTGAGCTGCACGATCTCGCCGGTCTTGGTGTGCAGGAAGGCGGGCGACAGGAAGCGGTAAGCGCGGTCGCGCAGCAGCGCGCTGCCGCGCTCGGTCCATTCCACCCGGCCCCACAGCGCGCCGTTGCGCGCCTCCAGGCGCTCGATCCAGGCAACCGCCGGGGATTCGCCGCCCTTGGCCGCTGCAAGGTCCGTGGCGTGATTGATGTCGATCGGCAGGCGGCGGTTGAACGCCGCGAGGATCTGTTCGACGCTGCGCATCGTCCACTTGCGACCATCCGCGCCAACGACCAGGCCGTCAGCGTTGGGGGCGGGGATCAGCTCCACCCACTCCGGCGCGGTTTCGCCAGAGGCAGGAAGCTGGAAGCAGAGGGCAGCAATCAACATGGCTGCCAGTGTCCGCAGGTGCAGGGCCTGCGATAACGCTAATGGGGATTAGCGGGAGCCCGATCAGGGCGATTGATAGCGTGCGACGGCACAGGGTTGCCGGTCAAGCCCGCGTGCGGGCCAGGGATACCTTTAATAGGCCTTTAAATTCGCGCAGGCGGCGATGTGCGCGCGCAGGCGGGGCAATGGGGCCGGAAAGGGCCTGAGCGGGCTTAGAGGGGCCGTTGCGGCCTATTGGATTCTGCTGTTGGTGACCAGCCTGTATTCAGCGGTCGCGCGGCCCGTCCCGCCACTTTGATAATCGAAGTTTCGAACTTCGCGGCGCAGCACTATTCCAAACCTCGGATGCACCCAGGTGGTGATGTCAAAAACGTTGTCGCTGAACTTCTCGGTGGTTGGGCTGGTCCGGCCTGTTTCGCCGCGCTCCTGGCATTGCACTCGAAATGCCTCAAATTGACCCGCAGGCACTTGCACCGTTTCGACGGCTACAACAGAACAAAGCCTGCTGAATTCGCGGTACTGCCCGCCGCCTTCGAAGCGATGCCGCGATGCGTCTCCAAATGTCTGCCCCACTGACAAAGTGGCAGGAAATGCGACGGGCAAAACACCACTTGATACATTTGCGTCCGACGCCCGCCCCGCGCCTGGCCGCTCAACAAAGAATCCAGCGCCTGAAGAATCGACGTGTATCACCTCCCGGCTGGTTTCCGGAAAATTCGGATCGCTGTCTGTGATCGTGGCCACAATCTCCAGCACGTCGCGATTGCCTGCTCTTGTGTTTCGACTGGCATACACATAGCTATCCGTCTCTGAGAACTCCACCAGGAAATTAGGGAACTCAGATGCGGTCTCCCGATAGTCCAGATCGAACGTCTTTCGCTGACCATTGCTCTCGGGCTCAACAGTGTCGCCATTGAGCGTCACCGTCTGCCCTTGACCTCCGCCACTGGATCCGCCGCCGCCACAACCCAGCAGCAGCACACTGACAAAAGCAACGATGGCGCTAGACCTCGGACTGATCATGTCTATCCCCTGTTTCGGTTCACAGTAAATTTTTGAATCGGAGCTGCGATCAACCGGCCAATCGTAGCAATTGCCGCACCCGCCCTTCGGCATCCGGCTTGGCAGCGCCACGCTCCATCTCGTATGCCACTAGGCACAGCTCCGCAAAGCGCGGCGGGTCTTTCCATTTCACCAGCTTGAGTGCGGCCTCAATCACAGCACGCATCAGCGGCGCATCAAATCCCAGCGTCGGTGCGGCCAGGCCAAGCATCTTTGCAATGCGCGCCGCCTCCGGTCCGCCTTCCGGAACCGATACAAACATCTCGCCCACGCCGTCCAGCACCCAGGCGGGGTTGAGGCCGAAATGATCGCGTGCGCGTTCGAGCGTCACCACAGGCACTTCGCGTTCGCCGCGCTCATAGTTTTGATAGCCGCGCAATGAAATGTGCAGCAGGCCAGCCATTTCCGCTTGGCTCTTATCCATTCGCTGCCGAAGCAATTTGAGCCGCTCATTCCATTTCACTTGTTTGCTCGTTGACATCGTGCTTCCTTGTGCTCTATTGTGCGCGCACAGATTAATTAGTTACTCGGAGTTTAGAGCATGCATCCGGCATACATAACCGCCGCACTCAAGAAAGCGGGCAGCAGCCAGGCTGACATTGCCAGGCAACTTCAGATCAAGCGCCCCGGCGTCTGTGCGGTGATTCACGGCAAGAAGCGCAGCCGCCGGGTTGAGCAGGCCATCAGTGAAACCACCGGCCTGCCCGTGTCCAAGTTGTGGCCCAGTCGAAAAGCCGCGTGAGCACCTCATGAGGCAGTCTCGAACGCTTCATCGAGTGACAGATCGTGGAGGCTGCATTCGCGTATTCGGCGAGCGCTTCCAGGTCAGCGAAGAGGGCGGCATCCACGTCCGCCTCACGGTCGCGTTAGAGATCGACGACAGCAACCTGCGGCGCTGCCGGACCTACTACCTGGGCGAACTCTTCTTGGCGCTGGCCAGAGGCTTGGCGCATGGCCCGTCGAAATGGAAAGACCACGTGCCTTTGCTCGGGCGGTTTCACCCCTGATTCCGGGCGATCAGCCCGATCTGCAGAACCTTCAACAGGAGAACATGAGTGCGTCACATCGCTGAAACATCCAAATCCGTAAAGCTCGCTGAGATTGAAGAGGAAGGCCAAAACGGCGGAATCCGCCGTTTTGGCCTTCGACAAGCGTTGGGGTTGCCGGAGTCAGCCACCCCCGAGGAATGGCTGGACATTGTTTTGCATGCCATGAACGCCTCAGCCGCGTGGATGATGCGCGCCGGTGAAAGCCTGCTGGAAATGAAAGCGGCCACCAAGCACGGCGAATTCCAACCTATGTTAGAGGCGCGTGGCATTGATCCGCGCCGCGCCCGAGAGGCCATGCAATTGGCATTGTTTGTCCGTTCGCTCCCGGAAAAGCAGGCGCGGGCGCTGTTGCGTGCGCCGCAGAGCAAAGTTGGCGCGCTGGCCAGCACCGATCTAGAAGTCATCGATGAACTTATCGAAGAGGGCGCTCTGGACGGCGACCAACCACTCTCTGTCCGCGATCTGCGCAAGCGCATCAAGAAACTTGAAGAGGCGAAGCTGCGCCTTGAGTCTGAAGCAGAGATTTCACGGCACCACCGCGAAGCGGCAGAGCGCGTCGCCAAGAGCCGCGCTCTGCTCGAAGATGAGCCTGAGTGGTATCGCGTGGTACGCAACGAAGGAATCGCTCTCACTGAGAGCGCGGCCATCAGCGCTGAGCAGATAAGACAGATTATTGATGGGCCTCTTGTCGCGCATCCGAAGGGCGAGCGCAATCGAGAACGTGCGCGCATGGCCGCTACTGCGCTGTACCACCTGATAGCAGGCGTTACAGCGGAAATGCAGGCACTGCAGACGGATCTTCTTGAACGATTCAGCCTCGACGACCGCCTTGATTCGGTAGAGCTGGAGGGCATCAAGATCACGCACGAAGAAGCAGAGCTGCGGCTCCAGACACGCGATGCCATTCTCAGGCCTGCCGACGCCCCGAAAAAGCGCGGCCCCAAACCTGGCTCCAAGAACAAGCCAAAATCTAAGCGCTGATCAATGGCCACCGTCAGCACCCTGCGCACGCCATTGACCGCCGCCACCGAGCGCGCACTCGCCGAGCCCATTGGCGATCCCTTTGCGCGCCTGCCTGAGCACACCCGCGAGCGTGCCTATCAGCGCCACGGGTTGGTGGCAGCGATGCTGGAAGTGATGGGCACCGGCATGGCGCCGCGCCCGGCGTCGCAGCTGTTGTGGTCGCGCATCATCTCGCGCAAGGCGGCGCCCTCTGTCCTGGACCTGTCCCGCCGCTGCAAGTGTCTTTCCGCCGCCACCCTGGAGCAATGGACGCGCCAGTACCAGAAGGGCGGGCTCCTCGCGCTGGCACCGCAGAACAAGGGCCGCGTGCGCAAGGCGCGGGATTGGGAAATGCGCGCCATCGCGCTGTACGCCAAGCCCACGCGCCCGGCCTTTTCAACGGTGGCGCTCTGGCTGCGCGAAGAAGGCTTCGATGATGCCAGCGATCACCTGGTGCGGCGCTACCTCAAGAGCCTGCCCAGCCACTTGTCGGAGACCAGCCCCAAGCGCACCGGCAAGCATTTCTACAACCAGAACATCCGCCCGCATGTCGTGCGGGACACCACCACCATTCCGGTCGGCTTCATCTACGAAGGCGACGGCCATTGCTGCGATGTGTACGTGCAGCACCCGGTCACCGGCGGCCACTTCCGCCCGGAGCTGACGGTGTGGCTGGACATTCGCTCCACCCGGGTAGTCGGCTGGTGGATCTCCGAATCCGAGTCAGCGCAGAGCACGCTGTTCTCGCTGAGCCATGCGCTGGTCACTGAGAACCACGCGCCCGCCTACGCGCACACGGACCCCGGCTCGGGCTTCGTCGCCAGGCTGATGAGCGACGACGTCACCGGCTGGCTTCGTCGCTTTGATATCGAGCCCATCCGCGCGCTGCCCGGCAATGCCAAGGGCAAGGGCCTGGTCGAAGGTTGGTTCCGCTGGTTTGAAGAGCGCCTGGGCAAGTCTTTCGACACCTTCTGCGGGCACTGCCGCACCGACGATGCGCTCAGCCGCCTCGCCACCAAGATCAAGCGCGGTGAGCTCAATCCGCCCACGCTGGCGCAGTACATCGATGCGATCAAGGCCTACATCGCGCGCTACAACGCCGCGCCCAAGGACGCGCTCGATGGCCGCTCTCCGGATGATCTCTGGGCCGAGCTGGACCCGGTGCCGCTGGAGACGCCTGCCGCCGCCGTGCTGCGCCCGCGCGAGCAGCGCACGGTGCAGCGCTGGAGCGTGCGCCTGCACAACCGCCAATACCGCGCCGCCGAGCTGCAGGCGTTCGAGGGCCGTGACGTGGTGGTGGAGTACTCGCTGCACAACGACGGCCAGGTCACCATCTATGACGATCGCGGCGCGTTTGTCTGTGACGCGCAGCTGATCCAGAAGAAGGCCTGGCTGCCGGACAGCCGTATCGAGGAAGGTCAGCAGCGCCGCCTGCAGGGGCAGCGCAAACGCCGCGCGCTCAAGGATGCCGAAGACACCGCGCGCGCCAGCCTGCCGCTGTCTGCTGCGGCCGTGATCGATGCCCTGGACGCGCCATTGATTCCGCACGTCGAAGAGGCCGCGCCGCAGGCACCGCAACACAGCATCACTGCCGCGCCGGTACCGGCGGCGCAAGCACCGGCGACCCGCGCCTTGCGCGCGGTGGACCTCGATGCGATTCGCGAGGCTATCGAGCAGGACCAGAGCCAGTCATTGGAAACCGCCGAGCAGCGCTTCGCGCGCGCCCAGCAGCTGGAGCAGACCGGCTGCAACAGCGAGGCGGATTCGCAGTGGCTCGCCATCTACCAGACCAGTGCCGAGTACCACTCGCGGCGTGATCTTTACGAAGCATTTAACGGCGCTTGAAGGCGCACCCACCCCAAGGAGAAGCACATGCTCAGCAAGATTGTCCCCGTCAAGAATGTCGCCCGGCTCAACGATGCCGGTGAGGCGCTGCGCCGCCGCCCGGCAGGCATGCCCGGCATGGGCCTGGTGCACGGCGAAACCGGCTACGGCAAGACCACGGGCGTGACGTGGTATGCCAACCGCTGCAACGCGGCGTATGTCCGCGCAATGGCCACCTGGACACCATCGGCGATGTTCAAGGCGATCGCCCGCGAGCTGCGCATCCAGGCGCGCGGTTCTTGCGCGATGATGATGGAGGACATTGTCGAGGCGCTGGCGCTGAGCAACCGCCCGCTGTTTGTCGACGAGGCGGACTACCTCATCGACTCCAAGCGCATGACCGAGTCGCTGCGCGACATTCATGACATGACCACGGTGCCGGTGGTGCTGGTGGGCATGGGCGGCATTGATCAGCGCATCAGCCATCGCAAGCAGCTGACCGGTCGCATCTCGCAGGACGTTCGCTTCCTGCCTGCAGACCTGGAAGATGCGCAGACGCTGGCCAAGCAGCTGTGTGAGGTCGAGGTGCGCGAAGACCTGCTGGCGCAGCTGCACCGGCAGAGCGCCGGGAGCGTTCGCCTGCTCGTGGTCGGGCTCACGCGCATCGAGCAGCGTGCCCGCAGCCAGGGCAAGAGCCACATCAACGCCGCAGGCTGGGGACGCAACGACCAGTTCTTCACCGGCGATGCTCCGGCGGCGACGCCACCGGCACAGCTGCAGGCGGTGAAGTAACCCATGCCAGGAATCAAAGGCATGACCAAGGCAGCCCCGCTGCAGGCGGGCCAGGCGCGCCAGAAGATGTGGCAGGCCATGCGCGTGCTGCGCATCTTCACCATCGCGGATCTGGAGGCCACCGCCGAGGCCACGCGCACGCACGCACAGCGCTACGTACGCGCACTGATTCGTAACCAATACGTGCGCATCAAGCAGCCGCGCCAGTCCGGCAAGGCGGGCGGGGCGGCGGTGCATCAGCTGATTCGAGACAGCGGGCCGCTGGCCCCGCGCATTGGCTTCAAGGGCCTGCTGGACCCAAACCTTGCGCCCGCCAAACCGGCACCTGGTGATGAGCCGGTGACGATCAAGCGCAGCGAGTACGAGCGTGCCCTGCTGTGCGTGCGGGCCTGCGCGGGCATGACCGATGAAGAGATCCGCATCAAGGCGGCAGTCCGATGAGCGACCAACCCGATTGGAAAGAAGTGCTGCGCACGGCCTGTGACGCCAGCAGCCAGGCGGCGGTGGCGGCGCAGATCGGCTACAGCTCCGGCGCGGTGTGCAGCGTCCTGGCGGGCAGCTATCGCGGCAACCTCGCGCGCGTTCGCCAGGCGGTCGAAGGCGCGCTGATGGCGGCAGTGGTCGAGTGCCCCGTCATCGGCGAGCTGCCCAGGCAACGCTGCATCGAGCACCAGCGCACGCCCTTTACCCCGACCAACCCCGCCAGGGTGGCGCTCTATCGCGCCTGCCGTGGTGGCTGCGTTCACGCCCTGGTTTCTGCCAAGGCCAGTTCATCCAAGGAGAGTGATTCATGAGCCTGTCCCATCTTCCGTTTCCCACGTATTCCGAACAGCCGCTGCGCGTGCTCACACCCGAACTGTCCAGGCGGATTGCCGATGTGAATCTGACGCGCACGATTCTGCACGCGCTGGGCCTGCGTGTTGAGCGCCAGGCGCTCCTGGCCAAGCCGCGTGCCGCGCTCTTCCTGTTTCGCGGTGATGCGCAGTTGCGCAAGCACGCCACCGCCATGTCCCTGCGCAACGGTCAGTACAAGGCGCTGATCTGCGGCGTTGATGTGATCTGGCCCGCCACCGCCACCACCCCTGAACCGCTTCAATAAACGGAGTTTCAAACATGACCTCGAACCCACCGAAACTGGAGCTGGCCCTGATCGAGGGCCATGCCAAGAACTATCGCGCGGCGCGCGATCTGCTCGCCGATCGCGTGCACCAGCTGCAGGGCCAGATCGACGCCCTGCGCCGCCAGGCCGATCCGCTGATCCGCAGCGCCCTGCAAGCCGCCAAGGCCGCTGAGTCTGAGCTCAGCGCCAGCATCCAGGCTGCGCCGCAGCTGTTCCGCAAGCCCAGAACGCACGTGTTCCACGGCGTGCGTGTCGGCATCGAGAAAGGCAAAGGCGCGCTGGTGATCGAAGACGAGGCCAAGACCATTCGCCTGATCCGCAAGACCTTCGACGAGGAACAGGCAGATCTGCTGATCAAGGTCACCGAGCGCGTGGTCAAGAAGGCGGCGTCTGGCCTGGCCGCGAACGACCTCAAGCGCCTGGGCATGCACATCACCACGGCGGTGGACGCGGTTGTGGTGCGCCCCACCGACAGCGAGCTGGACAAGATGCTGGACGCCCTGCTCAAGGCAGACCGCACCGAAGTTGAAGAAGAAGCAGATGCCTGATCCATGCCAAAGCTGCGCGGGTGCTTCTCCGCGCAGCCGACCAGCCGCAGGTGTCGAGGGGCCTACAAGCAACCCCAAACAGCGGCAGAGGGGCACTGTTACCTCCTTGCAGTGTGACCCGGTGAGTTTCTTCGGCTTCTCTCAAAAGCCGACCTTCAACAAACCATCTGGAGCTGCAATCTCATGAGCACACCCACCGTCACACAACAAGTCCAACAAGCATTGAACACCGACGGCAGTTGGATGGGCCGACAGGCCCTGCTCAAGCAGTGCCCAGCAGCAGCCGACGGCGATGCGCTGGCGTCGGTCCTGGTTACGCTCAGCCAGGCCGGCAAGATCCAGCGCCGCACCGGCGTCATGGGGCTGGAATACGCTGCCCTGGACGTATCTGGTGACGCCAGCGCGTCCTTGCCAGAAGACGCGCCGAATCCCCCCGTCACTGACGAGCCCGAGCCGACGGTGAAGTCGAGCCGGATCTCGGACGCGATGCGCGAGAAGATCGTCGACGCCTTCAAGGCGCGGCGCAGCCTGACCAACGCGGATCTGCGCAGCCTGATCGATCGCTCGCAGCCGATCGTCTCGAAGTTCTTGCGCGAGCTCCTGGATGCCGGGCTGATCGAGAAATCCGGCAACGGACGGGCGACGGAGTTCAGCTGGGTTGGTGATTCTGATTCCGCTGCAGAGGAGGGCTCGGGAGCGCTGAACGACAAGGTCGACCTGGCGACGCTGGCAGTATCCGATCAAGCATCGCACGTCGTTGCGCCGCCCGTGGATGACTGCACCCTCAAGTGCGCCCTGTGGTCGACCGGCGAGTTCCAGATCCAGCGCGGCCGCGAGAGCCTCGTGCTCCAGCCCGCAGAAACGCGCCGCCTGTTCCACTTCATCAACGCCGTGGAGCTGGACTGATGCGCGGCGTGCCCAAGAAGAAGTCGCCCAAGTGGGGGCTGCACTATCCGCTCGGCGTTCGCCTGAACCGTTTGATTGATCCGGTGTGCAGCCTGGACCAGCTCGGCGCTGAGTTCTGCCTGACGCGGCAGAACGCCTACACCGAAAGCGTGCTGGCCCTGGGCAAGTTTGGCGCACTGCTGGCGGAGCACTACGGGATCCGGCCGCGTGAGCTGCTGGAGGCGCTGAAGGCATGAGCGCAGCGCCCAAGCAAGCTGCCAATCTACGGGCTGTCGTGTGCCCCTGTGGTTGCGGCACCGTGCGTTTCCTCCTGGAGGATGCCCAGGGCCATTGCTTTGCCTTGGCCGATGTTGCGCCAGACCGTCTGCGGAGCATTCACCAAGCGCTGGGCAGGCATCTTGCAAGCTGCCCTGGTGGCACGGCGGTGAAGCACTGATGCGCCTGACATGCTCTGCTTGCGGGGCGCACGGCAGCGTGGAGCAATTCACGGCGGACACGGCCGCGCGCGAAGCCTTTGCGCTGGCGCTCTCACTTCCAGGAGGCATGGGCGGTGTGGCCCTTCGCTACATCGGCCTGTTCCGGCCCCACAAGCGCGGCCTCACCTGGGACCGAAGCCTGACGCTGCTGCGCGAGGTGAGTGCGCTTGTAGCCGCAGGCCAGGTGGAGCGCCACGGCAAGCCCTATGCCGCCAGCGCCGCCCTGTTCGCCAGCGCCATGCAGCGCATTCTGGATCAGCGCGCCAGCCTGCAGTTGCCGCTGACCTCGCACGGCTACCTGGTCGCCATCATCGCCGGTGACAGCCCGCGCGAAGCCGCCCGCATCGAGACAGAGCAGGAACAACACAAGCAGCAGGGCAGCCGCGCCAGATCGTCGCTGCCCGCCGGGCCGTCGCTGCTGGAGCGGCAGAACCGGCAGCGCCTGGAACAACAAGCCCGAGAGGGTGATGCCACGGCCCAGGCGCTGCTCGCCAGTTTGGACAAGAAGGTGGACGCATGAACGAACTCCTTTGCAAAGACGCAGTGCTCAGCGCGCTGTCCCGGCACCTGGGCAAAGACAACGGTGTCAGTGCCAACGCCCTGGTCATCGAGATCTGCGGCCTCTACGCCACCACAGCCACCGAGCGGCAGCTACGCAAGCTGATCGAAGTGCTGCGGCGTGAAGGCCACCACATCTGCGGGCACCCGGCTGAGGGCTATTACATCGCGGCCAACGAGGCGGAGCTTCTCCGCACCTGCAGCTTTCTGCATGACCGCGCCATGACCACCCTGGCCCAGGTTGCCGCCATGCGTCGCGTCAGCCTGCCCGACCTGCGCGGCCAGCTGCGCCTCAACACCTGAACTCGACCTGGAGAACGACTCTCATGCGTGCCTTTGTGTTTTCTGAAAGCCAGATTGAACCCGTCTTGCAGCGCTGGTTTGGCACCCAGCAGATGAGCACCGATGACGAGCTGGCATTCACCGCCCGCGTCAACGCCTTTCTGATGTCCGATGCCGCTGCCGAGCTGCGGATGCCGCAGCACGATCCAAAGGACGCCGGAACTGACGCGATCGCACAAAAGGAGCAGGACAATGAGTGACGAACAGACGGAAGGCGAACTCTTCTTTCCCTCCAACTCGGATCACGGGTTCGCGTTCGAGCGTGCGTTCTGTCACCGCTGCGCGGGATGGTTCTCCGGCTATTGCCGGGTGTCGTTGCATGCGCTGGCCAATGCGGGCCACAAGAAGTGGGTGAAGGCAGACAATGCGCTGGGCGGCGAATGCCTGAGTTTCAAGCCCAAGGGTTATCGCAAACCCTACGACTCTGAGCGCGAAGCCGGTGGGCAGCAGTGCCTGATCTGACACGCAACCGCGAGCTCGGCCGGATTCACATGCTCAAGAAGGAGTTGAATCTGGATGACGACACCTATCGCACGGTGTTGTGGACCGTGGCGCGCGTTGAGTCGGCCAAGGACCTGGACTCCTATGGTCGAGGCCGGGTGATCGCTCATCTGTCGTCGCTGCGTCGCCGCAACGGCTCCAGGAACCAGGGCGGCGTGGCGGAGCACAAGCGCAAGCAGGTGGCCAAGATTCGCGCCGTGCTGATCAATGCAGCGGGCGGCGCCAGGCCGGACGCCTATGCCGATGCAATGGCCCAGCGCATGTTCCAGGTCGAGCGCTTCACCTGGTGCACGCCTGAGCAGCTGCACAAGCTGATCGGCGCGCTGATGGTGGATTGCAAGCGCCATCATCAAGAAACGCCCGCCAGTGGATAAAGCGCTACGCGATCTGCTGCCGCCCAAGATTGCCGAGATCGGCGCGGTGATCGGCCTGGACGCGGCCCTGAAGCTGGCGGAGTGCTGGCCGGGCGTTCGCCTGTATGTGCCCAAGCGCATGTCCGCCGGGCACCCGATCGCCGTGGCCATCGGCTACAAACCGGCCCGCGCACTGGCCAGCGTCTACGGTTCGGACTCGGTAACCCCGCCGATGTGCAGTCGCTACTTCCGCGAGCGCGTCAAACAGGAGATGCTCAAGGAATATCGGGCCGGTGCCAGTGCATCGGAGCTCGCGCGCAAGTATGGCGTTCATCAGTTCAGCATCTACAATCTGGCTGCGCAGAAAGACCGCGAGAAGCAAAAGGATTTGTGGTCCTGAAGCTGCGCGCCGAGTTGCCATAGCGATGTTCCACGCGGAACGCGCTAACCGTGATTAGCCTTAGTGCGCTCGGCGCATGCGCAGAAACTGCCACGCATGGCGCGCGCAATCAACACCATCATTATTCACTGTTCGGCCACGCCGAACGGGCGTGAGGTTTCTGCCGAGGAAATTGATCACTGGCACCGCGACCGCGGGTTCCGTCGGCAGACCAGCGAGATTGGGTTCAACGAACCCACGCTCAAGCACATCGGCTATCACTACACGGTGCATCCCGAAGGCTATGTCCGCGTCGGGCGCGGCGAGCGCGAAGTGGGCGCGCACGTGCGCGGGCACAATCGCCGCTCCATTGGCATCTGCGTGATCGGCACGGACCAATTCAACCAGGAACAGTGGGAGATGCTCAGCGGCCTGGTGCGCGGTCTGTTGCAGCGCTACCCGAACGCCAAGGTGGTGGGGCACCGCGATCTGTCACCGGACAAGGATGGGGATGGCACGGTGGAGCCGCACGAGTGGCTCAAGACCTGCCCAGGCTTTGACGTGCAGGCATGGGTTGAGTCCGGCATGAAGCCTCTGCCTGAGAACGTCCTGGACGGTCCGGCGTGAGCAGCAGTCCTTCACGCGCCCTAACCATCGCGGCCCTGCTTGCTGCGGCAACACCGCTCGCGTTTGCGGTGCCCGGCAGCTCGGCCAAAGCCGCTATCCAGCCTTGGGGCTACCAACAGCCCGTCGTTCGCAGGCAAAGGCAAAGAATTGGCGGCACTGGGCGCAAGGGCGGGCGCATTCAGGGATGGTCGGTGGCGGAAGGAAAGCGCCGGGCCACCCGCGCCCGCAATCAGGCAAGACACAAGGCACACGTTCAACGAAGGGGTCACCGATGACACTACCCAGCAAGAAACCGTGGCAGTCCAAGACGCTGATATTCAATTCTCTGTGTGCGCTGGCCGCGTGCACGCCCGAGCTGGCTGAGGCATTGCCCGTGCTCAAGCCGCTGGTGGGCGAGCAGTTCTACCAGGCGCTGACGGCGATCCTGTTGCTCGGCAACACCTTGCTCCGCTGCATGACCAAGGTCGGGCTCGCACTGCGAGGTGACCCGTTTTGATGGAGGCATGGACCGAACCCAGAACTGTCATCGCACTGGTCGCCTTGGCCTTTTCCGTTGTCGCGCTGATCCTTTCACGACGTGATCGTGGGAATGAACAACAGCGCGCAGCGCTCAATCGCATCGAGTCCACGCTCAAGGATCGGATTGAGAGCGAGAAGGCGGTTGCGGATGCGCGTCACGACGGCAGTAGTTCGCGCCTTGGGCACATTGAAGTCGAGCTCAGCCGCATAAGCGAGGCGATCAAGCACTTTCCCTCCCAGGGCAGCATCGATCTGATGCGCAAGGACCTGGGCTCACTGAGCGCGGCCGTTGCCAAGATAGAGGGCTTGGTCACCACCAGTGACAGAACGGTGGAGCGCCTGCAGCAGTACTTGATGGAGCAAGGAAAATGAACAGCTTTCATGAAGCGGAGCAATCGGACCGTCGCCTGGTGATTCTGCGTCTGCTGGATCAGTCGCCCGGCTATGAGATCAACAGCAGCGTGCTGCAGATGGCCCTCAACGAGTACGGTCACAACATCTCTCGGGATCTGCTGCACACGGACCTCAATTGGCTCCAGGAACAGGGTCTCGTGACCGTCCGCGAGATCGGCAGCGTCAAGGTCGCGGCGCTCAGTGCGCGCGGCGCAGATGTGGCCAATGGCCGCGCAACCGTGCCTGGTGTCAAGAAGCCTGGTCCGCGCGCCTGAGCGCACGCCATGCCAAAGAAATCCAGCATCGCCACCCTGGACCCAGAGGTTCGCCAGGGCATTGATCGTTTGCTCAAGGCCGGTCACCTGACCCTTGACCAGGTCCTTGGCCAGATCCGCAGCGCCTTTCCCGAGGCGGATATTCCGAGTCGTTCTGCATTGGGCCGCTATAGCAAGCGGTTCGACGAGATCGGCAAGCGCATGCGCGAATCGCGTGAAGTGGCCAAGGTCTGGGCGGACCGCCTGGGCAATGAACCGCAGGGTGATATCGGCAAGCTGGTGATGGAGCTGCTACGCACGATGGCGTTCGATGTGACGCTGGAGATGCAGGAACCGGGCGACGACGGCGAGGTCCGGCTGGACCCGAAGGCCATCAACACCCTGGCCCTGGCCATGCAGCGCCTGGAAGCTGCAGGCAAATGGAACCTTCAGCGCGAGCAGGCCATGCGTGAGGCGCTGGCTACCGAGGTGGAAACCAAGCTCAAGACGGGTCCGCGCAAGCTAGACGCGGAATCGCTCGATGCGGTGCGCAAGGCCATCCGTGGTGAAGATTGATGCCCGCCTTCAAACTCCACTCCCGCCAGCGCGCCTACGTTGATGACAAGAGCCGCTTCAAGGCGGCGATGTTCTCCAGGCAAACCGGCAAGACTTCCGGCTCCACCTTGGAGATCGTGGATTCCTGCCTGGATGCTGAACTGGGTGGCGGCAAGGAACGCTGGGTCATCCTCAGCCGTGGTGAGCGCCAGGCGCGCGAGGCGATCCAGGAGGGCATTCAAGCCCATTTAAGCAAGTACAAAGCCGGGTTCGAGGCGCTGGAGATTCCCTGGGAGGGCTGTGAGGATCGCGCGCTGGAGGTCGTTCTGCCAGGTGGCTCGCGCATTACCGGCCTGCCTGCCAACCCGGACACGGCGCGCGGCTTTACCGCGAATGTACTGCTCGATGAGTTCGCCTTTCACGCCGATTCCAAGGCCATCTGGAAGGCGCTGTTTCCGGTGATCTCGCGCAGCGATCTTCGCCTGCGCGTGGTGAGCACGCCCAACGGCAAGGGCAACAAGTTCTACGAGATCATGACTGCCGATAACGTGGAGGCGCAGCTGCGCGCTGACGGGCACGCCCAGGCCGGTGTCTGGAGCCTGCACTTCTGTGACATTTACGATGCCATTGCCGGTGGCTTGGATCGCAATGCGGAAGAGCTCAAGGCGGGCCTCAATGATGACGATGCCTGGGACCAGGAGTTCCTGCTCAAATGGCTCGACGAGGCCAGCGCCTGGTTGGACTACGAGCTGATCAATGCGGTGGAACACGACAAGGCGGGGCTGCCCGAGAACTACACCGGCGGTGTCTGCTATCTGGGCAACGATATCGGGCGCCGCAAGGATCTGTGGTGTTTGTGGGTCAATGAGATCGTCGGCGATGTTCACTGGACGCGCGAGGTCATCGCGAAGAAACGCATCAGCTTTGCCGAGCAGGACCAGATCATGGATGAGGTCATGCGGCGTTATCGTGTGGGTCGCTTGTGCATGGATCAGACCGGCATGGGCGAGAAGCCGGTCGAGGATGCTAAGCGCCGCTACGGGGAGTACCTGGTCGAGGGCGTTCTGTTCACCAATCCAAACAAGCTGCTGCTGGCGACAACGGCCAAGCAAGCGTATGAAGATCGAAAGCTGCGCATCCCGATGGGTGATCGACTCATCCGTGCGGACTTGCACTCGCTGAGAAAGCTGCCTACGCCCAGCGGTGCGGTGCGCTTTGACGCCGAGGGTGATACGGACGGGCACGCGGACCGGGCGTGGGCCAACTTTCTGGCGCTCTACGCTGGGTCGTCTCCCTATCAGCCCTATTCCTATGATCCGGTTGGTGCGGGAGATCGTCGTCAGGAGGATCACGCCCACGAGGATGCCTACTCAAGGGTTCGCGCCACTGGCGGATTCAATCAACGCAAAGGAGCATGGTGATGCAGCAAATTCTGGGGCCGGATGGACGGCCGCTGCGCAAGCGAGAGCTGCTTGACGAAATTGCTTCTCCTACGCTGACTGGCGTTCGCCCGGTATGGCAGGACCACATTGCGCGCGGATTGACCCCGGAGCGCTTGGCCAGTGTTCTGGATCGATCGTGCGAAATCGATTCGCATGATGCGCTCACGCTTTTTGAGGAAATGGAAGAGCGAGACCCGCATTATCTTTCGGTCTTGTCCACGCGAAAGCACGGAGTGACCAGTCTGCAGTTCCAGGTTGAAGCGGCGAGTGACTCAGCCCAGGACCTGGCCATTGCCGATGAGGTTCGTGAGCTGTTCTCCGGCGACAACTTTGCTGACGACGCGCAGGACATGCTCGATGCGCTCGGCAAGGGATACAGCGTCACCGAAATCATCTGGGACACCAGTGAGCGCCAATGGCGGCCTCAACGGTTCGAGCATCGAGACCCGCGATGGTTTCGCGTCGATCGACTCACGCAGCGCGAGCTGCGCCTGATCACCGAAGACAATCCATCCGAAGGTGAAGCACTGCAACCCTACAAGTTCTTGGTTCACCAGCCGCGCATCAAGACCGGCCTGCTTTTGCGCAATGGACTGGCGCGGGTTGTGGCCTTCATGCATCTCTGCAAAAGCTACGCGCTGAAGGACTGGGTCGCATTCGCGGAAGTCTTCGGGATGCCCCTGCGTGTTGGCAAGTACGGGCCGAATGCGACGCCGCGCGACATCTACATTCTGCGCCAGGCGGTCGCGAACATTGGCACCGACGCGGCCGCCGTGTTGCCGGAGTCGATGAAGATCGAGTTTGAGCAGGCCGGCAATGTCCAGGGCGGCCCGGATCTGTACGAGCGTCTTTGTGAGTACCTGGACAAGCAGATCTCCAAGGCGGTCCTGGGCCAGACCAACACGACGGACGCCCAGAGCGGCGGCCTCGGCAGTGGTCAGGCCAACGTGCACAACGAGGTCCGCAAGGACATCCTGCGTGCGGACACGCGCCAGCTGTGCCTGACCCTCAATCGAGACCTAGTGCGACCGTTTGTGAGCTTCAATCACGGCCCTCAGAAGAAGTATCCAACGCTGCACCTGCCGATTCCGGAGCCGGAAGATATCGCCGCCCTCACCAGCGCTGTCACTTCATTGGTGCCGCTGGGATTGAAGGTGGGCATGAGCACAATCCGAGACAAGCTGGGGGTGCCTGATCCGGATGAAGACGAAGAGCTGCTCGTCGCACCTGCACCCGCGCCGTCTCCGTTTTCCATGCCTTTCAATCCGCCGGGCCAGCCGGATCAGGATGTGCCCGAAACTGCGTTGAATCGCACACAGCAGCCCACTCAGTTCACCCAGAATCAGGTGGAGACGCTTGAGCAGGACACCGCGCCGGTGTTGGACGGCATGATCGATCAGATCAAGCAATTGGTGGAATCGGTCGACTCATTGGATGAACTGCGGGAACGGCTGCTGGAGCTTCATCCTGGCCTGGACGAAGAGCAGTTCGCCAACATCATGCGGGTGGCGTTTGCCTCAGCCTCGGTGGCTGGGCGCTCAGATATTCTGGCAGGCACCTGATGCCCGAGGCGCGATTTGGCTCTCTGCCGTTTCAGGAGCAGATCGACTTCTTTCGGCAGAAGGTGCCGCTGGGCACACGTGCCTGGACCGACATCTGGGAGGGTGAACACGCCAGAGCGTTTGTCGTTGCCGGAGCCACCAAGGATGAGCTGCTCAATGACTTTCGAGGGGCCATCGACAAGGCGATATCCGAGGGCACGACGCTCGCCGAGTTTCGCAAGGATTTTGATCAGATCGTGGCGCGTCACGGGTGGAGCTACAACGGCGGGCGCGGCTGGCGCACCCGTGTGATCTATGAGACCAATCTAAGGTCTTCGTACCAGAGCGCGCGCTACCAGCAAATGCAGGAAATTAAGGCGCTCAGGCCCTACTGGGAGTACGTTCATAGCGACGCGGTGGTAGACCCCAGGCCCGAGCATTTGGCATGGGACGGCATGGTGCTGAGTGCAGATGATCCTTTCTGGGAAACGCACTATCCACCCAACGGATGGGGATGCCAATGCACAGTTTTTGCCTTGTCCGAGCGCGATCTGAATCGCCTGGGAAAGACCGGCCCGGACACGCCGCCGGAGATCCAGCTGGAGACCAGGACGGTCGGCAGTAGAGGGCCGAATCCGCGCACCGTGCAGACGCCGGTCGGCATTGATCCAGGATGGGCCTACAACCCCGGCCAGGCCGCGTTCGGGCGCAACTTGAGTGACGAGGCCATCGAGGCCTGGCGTCGGTCAGGGCCGGAGAAATGGGAGCGACTGACAAAGGGCAGCTGGGCGGACTTTGATCGTCCACAGCGGTTGCTGGCCGAACCTTCCATCTTTGGCTTGCTGCCGGTGGTGTCGGGCCGGGCCGAAGCCCAGGAGCAGCTGACGCGGGTGATCGGCGGCGATCGCAAGGTCTTTCGACCAGGTGGTGTCGTGGTTGAGATCAATGCCGCCAGCTTGGCTTCCCACACTGACCCAGCCCGAGCCCGCTATTTCCCGGCCATCATCGAAACGCTGGAACGTCCACAAGAGGTGTGGCTGGCATTTGAGCGACATACCGAATCGGGAAAGGTCGAGCTCAGGTCCCGGATTATTCGGGCGCTGGACATTGGCAACGACCGCTCCATCCTGGTGGTCGCCAATGCGGTGGGTGGGCGCTTCGAGGCCTGGACGTTTCTGACCACGAATGATCAGAGGTACTTGAACCGCCAGCGCCAAGGGCGGCTCATTTTCTCAAGATGATGGGGGCCCTCACTCCCGACGCACCGGGCGGGCTCAACAATCTCGCTCTAGAGGTGCGCCTCAGCGGATCGTTGGCCCGGAGATTATAGCGCATGGCTGGAGTCAACTTCGTCGTCAATGATCGAGCCGTCCTGGCGAAGCTCGCCGGGCTCAGGGATCGCGGCGTTGATCCAGAGCCTGTACTCAGGAGCATTGGCGAGTATTTGCTGCGAGTTCATGAGACTCGTTTCAGTGAACAAAAGGCCCCCGACGGCACGCCGTGGGAGCCTCTCAGCCCCCGCTACAAGCGGCGCAAAAAGAGGAACGCGGACAAGGTCCTGACATTGGACGGATGGCTCCGCAGATTGGCCTATCAGGTTGATGATGAGGGCCTGTCTTTAGGCAGCAATCGGATCTACGCTGCGACCCACCAGTTCGGCGATTCCGAGCGCAATATTCCCGCTCGGCCTTTCCTCGGTTTGACTCGCAACGACCTCGACTATATTCAGGAGGAAGTCGAGGAATATCTCTCTATTTCGGGCCTGGAATAAAGCCATTAAATCGATATTTAATGGCTCAACTTGTGGCAATTCAAACGTCACTCGCCTCTTTTTCTTTCGGGCCAATTTTCTCTCTAACCCTTTGTTCTCTCAAACGATCCCGCAGTATCCCACCTGATCCCGCTCCGTCCCGTTTCAAACGTCACACTGCACAATATCAAGTACTCAGCTTCTGCCAAAAATGGTGGGCCGTGCAGGACTCGAACCTGCGACCAAAGGATTATGAGTCCTCAGCTCTAACCAACTGAGCTAACGGCCCGCAACAATTTTTGCGAGGCGGATTCTAGCAGTCTGGGCGGCAGATGCGCGCAGCAATCGGGCATATGCAACTCCTACGGAGCAGAAATAATGGATTACGCGGAACAGTCAGCGCCTCGACTAAAACGGCCGAGGTCCATATTCAAGCAGCTCTCTTCTGATAGATGATGCGCAGCAGCCTGAGATTGACCGCCGCGACGCGCGCAGAACGCAATATTCCCCTTGGCCTTCAAGACTCTAGGGCCTAACATCTCAGAATCACTAAAGTGGGCTGGCCGCGAGCATGTTTGGCAGCCAATGATGCTGAATAAATTAAGCGGCACTAAGTCGCGGAGGAGATCAGGGATGATAGTCAAGCCACTCACGCGCGTGATCGCCGCATGCATGGCGATTGCCTGGCTATCCCCCCTTTACGCGCTCAACTACGAAGTCGGCGAGGCAGAAATTGCTTGGAACACCAAGCTCACTGCCGGTGCCGGCTGGCGAACCAGCCCGCGCGATGTGGGAAAAATCGGCAAGCTTAATGTGCGCGGCCAAGAGTATCTATGCAGCAATCGTGGGGGCGATACCAGCCTGGGTCCCAACGACGACGATTGTATCTCCCTGTTCGGCGACCCAGGCCCCAATCAGCGCTTGGTGGATGCGCGTGGCGGATATTTCGCGTCCCTGGGCGATGACGGAAACCTGAACTACGACAATGGCGACCTGATCTCAGCACTGATCAAGATCAATACTCAGATGACGACGAGCTGGCGCGATTTCACCCTCAAGCTGAACTACGTCGGCTTCTACGATGAGGTGAACTACAACTTCCGCGTCACCCATCCCAATACGCAATATCAGCCTGCCCGCGAGGAGCGCAGTCAGAGCGTCAAAAAACGCGCCGGACTCAAGGGCGAGTTCCGGGAAGCGTTTCTGCTGTACAACTTCGAAGTGGGCGAACGCTTCATGTCGGTCTCTGTCGGCAATCAGCGAGTGCGCTGGGGCGAGGCCAACCTGCATCTTTTCAACACTATGGATGCCATCAACCCGCTTGACGCTATTTTGGCACTGCAGCCGGGTCTGGAGCTGTCCGAACTGGCTGTTCCCACAGGCATGGTCATGTTCACCTCCGATTTGGTCGAGAGCGTCACGGCCGAATTCATATGGCAGTACGACTGGGACGCCACTCGCGTACAACCCAGCGGCACCTTCTTTTCCAGCGCCGATCCAGCCGGCATCAGCGCTTACCGACCGATTCTCAGTCTGGGTCAGTTCCCGGAGGACCCGGATGATCAGTTTATTCCGGCAGAGCCGTTCCGGACCCTGTCTTCCAGTACGCGAAATTCACCTCTGTCCGAGAATGCGCGCGCGCCGAAAGACACGGGCCAGTACGGCATCCGAGTGAACTGGTATGCGGAGGACTTTAACGACGGCACCGAGTTCAGCTTTTATTTTCTGAACTATCACAGCCGCGTCCCCTACTTTTCCATCATCGAAGCCCAAGCCACTTGCCTGCGCAACGGGGCCGGCGATCCACTGACCTCGCTTGCTGCCTGCGCGCCTTTCAATCCTCATGCGGGCGGCAACGCCAACCCGGACGGAGATCCGCTGCCGATCAACTCCTCGACGCTGCTGCTGGATTATCCCGAAGACATCCGCATGTTCGGCGTCAGTTTCAACTCCACCCTTTTTGGCTGGTCGATCGCCGGCGAATACGCCTATCGCCCTAATCTGCCGGCTCAGGTTCTGATTTCCGACGTCTTCTACGCCGGCTTTCAGCAGGCATTTGCCGAGCGGGATATCAGCCTTGGGCCGCAAGCACTGGGCGCTCTGGGCATTGCGCTGCCCATCGGCACCGTCGGCGCTGTACTCCCTGGCGCTGAAACCTTTCTCCCTTCCTTCCTGACTCAGTACCGGGGCCGCACCTTGGCTAATAGTAATGAGTACCAGCCCGGCGAGTATGTGCGGGGTTACGAGGACCTGAAAGTCGGGCAATTCGTCCTCAATGGCCTGAAGCTGTTTCCGAGCACGCTGGGCTCAGATGATGTGACGCTGCTGGTTGAAGTGGGCTTCACCCACATTATCGACATGCCGCGCGAAGGAGATATTTATTTTCAGGGCACTTACGAGCACACCCATCCCAGCCCCGGAGCCGACTGTTCGGGCCAACCCCTTGGCACCAATTGCAATGACCCGGCTGTTGTTGCCCGCATCAACCCAACGCAGCAGACCGAAGGTTTTGCTGAGGATTTCGCGGCAGGCATCCGATTTCTGCTGCAGTTCAAATACAGCAATCTGTTCAATAGCGGCGTAACCGTAAAACCAACTCTGCTCTGGTTTGAGGATGTTTACGGCACCACGATTTTTCCGGTACAGAATTACGTCGAAGGCAATCGCTGGGTCATCCCGGGCTTCCAGTTTGATATTGGCCAGTCCTTCAATGGAACCCTGCTCTATCAATACTATGACGGCAAGGATCAGGTTCTTCAGGATCGTGACAATGTCTCACTGAGCCTGACTTACAATTTCTAGGCGAACCCGCACTGCTCGCGATACGTCCGTGAAAATTGCGCGCCGGGAACCAATTCCCCTGCAAAGCGGCATTGGCGCAGTTGGCTCTTGTCGCTTGCTCAAGCCCCTGCGCGGATCGGTTAGGCAATCCATAAATGAGCGGCGCGGACGGCAATAGGAGGTCAATATGACCAAGCCAGCTTTATGTCTGTTCCTGACGGCAGTCGTTTGCGCATCGGTTGGTGCTGGCGTAGCCCCCGAGGAAGCCGCGCGGCTCGGCAAGAAACTCACGGCGGTCGGTGCCGAGCGTGCCGGCAACGCTGACGGCACCATCCCGCAGTGGACAGGCAAAGCGGCCTTTGCGCCGGACATGCTCAAACTCAGGCGTACTGATTTGGAGGATCTGCGCCTGCGGCTGGTCGAGGACATTCAGAAGATGATTGGCGACCCGGCAGTAGTGGGCGACATGCTGGCACAGGCACAGGCCATCATGGACTCGGAGCCAGCCAAGGCTGATCAGGTTCTGGCCCTGGTCGAGGAAATGCTGTCCGCCGATGCCTCGCTCAAGGCAGATTTCGACAAGGTGCTTGCTGGCCGCGATGGCAAAAGCGTCGATGGCCTGCTCGCCAAAGTACGGGCAGGTAGTCTGAAATTACCTCAGATGCGCGATGACATCGTCGCCGTGATCACTCAACTCAGGACCGAGGGGGGTGAGGCGTTTCTGTCCCGCATGATAGCCGCATTTGATGTCGGCAAAGTGTTGGAAATCATCAGCATCATTGATGACCCCAAGACGCGGGTGCAGGCCAACGAACTGATGATGAAGTACATGCCGTCCTACGTGCGCGGCTTTCTGGATTACAAGTCACCGGGCGGAAAAAGCATTCTGGATTCGATCAAACCGCAGTACGTGATCAACAATGCGAATCTTTCCGAGTACGCGCATCTACTGAGTGAAGGCCACAAGGCGATGTTCAAGACCTACCCGGATTATCGGATGGTGGTCTTCCCAAGTTTCCGCAACGCCTTTTTTCCCAATGAGATCGTCGAGGCAACCATCGCTAACGCAACGCGCGCAACGCTCAAAGGCAGCGACGAAATTGAGGGTGCCCAGTTGGGTTTCCCGTTTCCGATCCCCAAGAACGGCGCGGAACCCATCTGGAATCACAAGCTGAAATTTCGTGGCTCAGCCGTACGCCGCTTCAACAATCAGGCCATCGTCAGACCGGACGGCAAATACAAAATCAGCAAGCTGGTCGAGGACGTCAAGTTCGAGTATGCGAATCTGACTGAGTCGGCAAATAGCCGGAGCGGCGACCTGTTTGCATATTATCTGCAGGAAGTACTTGAACCGCCTCGCGCTGCAGGCCAGGTGATCCTGGTCCATGAAACCGCTGGCGGCGCGGGACTCACGCGCAATGCCTGGATCTATTCGCCGGGTATCGCCCGTGTGAATCGCGCGCCCGATGTAGGTTTCGACAATCCCTCCATCGGTTCAGACGGAGAGCAGTTCAACGATCAGATTGATATGTTCAACGGTGCGCTGGATCGATTCGACTGGAAGCTGGTCGGAAAAAAAGAAATTCTGATTCCATACAACTCATGGATGCTCAATAGCCCGACCTTCAAGTACAAGGACATCATCCGCGCGGGGCATATCAATCAGGATCTGGCGCGATATGAGATGCATCGGGTGTGGGTCGTCGAGGCAACGCTCAAGTCCGGCCAAAGACATCGATTCGGAAAGCGGCGATTTTATCTTGACGAAGATTCTTGGGCCATTGCTGTCGTTGACTGCTACGACACGCGTGGTGAGTTGTGGAAAGTGCAGGAGGCCCACCTGCTGACTGTGCCGTTTATTCCCACCGTGACCGGGATCCCGGAAACCATTTATGACCTGCAGTCCAGGCGCTATTTCCTGACCGCGCTGACCAACGAAGATGCGATTTCTGATTTCGAAGTCGAGTACCGTGATTCCGAGTTCAAACCGGCGGCACTGAAGAAGAAAGCGCGCACAAAATAGTCATTCCGCAAGTCAGGTCAGCGTCCTGAACAAAACAGTGAATACGGCCTCGATCATCACGTCTCTGAAACATGGCTTGCCTGGCTTCGTCCTTGCAACAACTGTCGTGCTCGCCGTCGGCACCCAGGCCGCGGAGGGACCGCTAGGGCTGGGGCCGGTCCCTGCCCTGCCGGCGCCCAAGGCGGCGGAAAACCGTCTGCTCGATATTGCGAGAGCCGGTGACAAGCTGGTTGCTGTGGGCCAGTTCGGCGTCATTCTTAAGTCAGACAACGCCAGCCAATGGACGCAAGCCGATTCGCCGATCGACAGCATGCTCACCCATGTGCAGTTTCAAGATGCACAGTCTGGCTGGGCGCTCGGTCACGATGCCAGTATTCTGCAGACTCGCGACGGGGGCAGCTCGTGGCAAATTCGTCATCGCGATCCGGCGGCGGGCGCCTTATACGATCTGCAGTTCCTGGACGAGCGCCATGCCTTGGCCGTGGGAGCTTACGGCCAGATGCTGGCCACCGATGATAGTGGGGCAAACTGGCACGCAATCGAGAATGCACTGACCGATCTGGGCATGCATTTCAACGCCGTGCTTCGACTACAGAATAGCTCATTGCTCGTCGTAGGCGAGCGCGGCCTAGTCGCGGTATCCAAAGACATGGGCCAAAGCTGGTCCTTGTTGGACTTTCCATATATAGGCAGTCAGTTTGGTGCACTACCCTACGGCGATAAAGGTCTGATCACATACGGCATGCGCGGCAACGTCTACATTGCCGAGGATGTCAGCGTCTGCCAGACCATCGAAGTTCAGAGCTGGGACCCTTTCGAAAGAAAGACCGTAATTGACGCAGATCGCGTCGCTGCCATGGGCTGGCGCCACGCGCCACCCGTGATCAGGGAAAGTTTGTTCGGAGCAGTTACAAGCGGTGCCGGGTCCGTGCTGTTGCTGGGCGTCAATGGAACTGCACTGAAGCTTGGCATCGGCGATTTGACCTTGCGCACCATGAACATCAATGCAAGCGAAACCTTAAGGAATGCGGTTTCGTTCAGGGGGCGACTCATTGCTGTCGGTCGACGCGGGATTGTGGATATTGGGCCTGCCGAATGAGCGCTCGCACCCCATCAAACAGCTTTACCCGCACGATCCTGCGAGTTGTTGAACCCGTTCTATTCCGATGGCGCGCCGTCACCCTGACGATCCTGATTCTGCTAACCGCGTTCTTTGCCTGGAACGCAGCTCAGCTCAGGCCCAACGCCGGCTGGCTGAAAATGGTGCCGAAAGATCATCCCTACATGGAAACCTTTGCCGAGTACTACCAGGACTTCGGTGGCGCCAATACCGTACTCATTGCCCTGCACAACCACCAGGGTGATATCTATCAAGCTGAATTCATGGAGACACTTCGCAAGGCAGCGGACGATGCCTTCTTCATACCCGGTGTCGATCGTGCCCGCGTCACCTCCATCTTCTCGCCCAGCATTCTTTATATAGAAGTGGTCGAAGGCGGTCTGCGCGGCGAGAACGTCATTCCATCGGACTACCGGCCAACGCCGGAGATGATGGCGCGCATCCGGACCAATGTGGGCAAAGCCAGCGTCATCGGCAGATTGGTTTCGGAGGATCAGACCACTGCGCTGATTCAAATGGAACTACTAGAGCGCGATCCAAATGCGGGCACGGTGCAGGCTGAAGCGGATGCCGCCAAGCCGCTGCAGCAGCGCCTGCAACAGGCCTGGGCCGGGCAGGAAAATATTTCAGACAAGGTCAAGGCCATATCCGGGCTGATGATGCGAAATCAGGATGAGCCGGGCGGCCTGGATTACGTGAAAGTTGGCGAAAAGCTGGAAGAGATTCGCATCGCTCACGAAACCGAAAACATCTCGGTTCACATCGTCGGCTTTGCCAAGGTCGTGGATGACATGACCAAGGCCAGTCTGGAAGTTGCGGGTTTCTTTGTGATCGCCCTGTTAATCATGGGCGCCCTGCTCTGGATCTATATCGGCTCGCTGCCCCTGGCCCTGCTGGTGGTCGGCACCTCACTGATCGCTTGCACTTGGGAACTGGGGCTTCTCAATTTGATTGGCTATGGCCTGGATCCGTTCGCGATGCTGGTGCCATTTCTTATCATGGCCGTGTCCGTGAGCCACGGCGTGCAATACATCAGCGCCTGGGCCAATGAGGTAAGCAGCGCCGGCACCAGCAATCAGCAGGCCGCACTTTCCACCTTCCGTGCATTGGCGATCCCGGGCGTCATCGCCCTGATCACGGATATCGCCGGCTTCGCGACGATCTATCTGATCAACATCCAGGTTATTCGCGAGATGTCCCTCAACGCAGCCTTCGGCATGTTAGGCGTGATCATCGTCAACAAGATACTGCTGCCGATCATCCTGTCTTACTTGCGCGTACCCGCCCCGGATCGTTTCCGCGCTGCTCAGAAAAAGCGTGACCGTATCGGCAAAGTCATATTCAAACGCATGGCGGTGCTCACAGAACGGGGCCCCGCGGCAATCGTATTACTGCTTTGCGCAGGTCTGACCGTCTTCGGCCTGACGCAATATTCGAAACTGCAGATTGGCGACATCACTGAAGGCGTACCCGAGCTACGCCCCAACTCTCGCTTCAATCGGGATGCCCGTGCCATCGCCGCCAACTTTGCGATGGGCGTGGATCATCTGAAGATCATCGGCGAATCATTTGAGGATGGATGCATCGATTATGGCGTGATGTCGGAGATGGACCGCTTCAGTTGGTACATGAAAAATCAGCCGGGCGTTCGCGATGTACTGTCATTGATCGAACTGGCCAAGATTGCCAACTCCGGACTCAATGAAGGCCGCCTCGATGCCGAACGTTTGCCGCGCAACCCACAGTCCCTGGCGCAGATCACCGCGCTGGTGCCAACGACCACCGGCTTTCTCACTGACACCTGCGACGCCCTAGCTCTTTTCGTCTTCACCAGGGACCACAAGGCCGCGACGATTCGGGCGTTGACCGACGCTGTCAAGCATTACAAGAATCAATTGCAGGTCGACGACAGAATCAATCTGCGTCTTGCTTCCGGCAACATCGGCGTCATGGCGGCAAGCAACGAAGAAGTTGAGCGCAACGAAATTCGTGTGGTCGCCTGGGTCTACGCTGTGATCGCCTTGTTCCTGTGGCTTTCATTCCGAACTTTCTCTGCTGTGTTCTGCGTCATCCTTCCGCTGGCCCTGGTTACCCTGTTGGGCTATGCATTGATGGTGGCGCTGGGCATCGGGCAGAAAGTGGCAACGCTGCCAGTGCTGGCGCTGGCTACTGGCATCGGTGTGGACTATGGCGTCTACAGCTATTCGGTGATCGCTGCTGGATTGCGCAAAGGACTATCTCTGCGCGAGTCCTACTATCAAAAGATGCGCACCACCGGCAAAGCAACACTCTTTACCGGACTGGGACTGGGCACTGGCGTCGCACTGTGGATTTTTTCGGATCTTCAGTTTCAGCGGGATATGGGCATCATTTTGGTCTTCGCATTCACGGCCAATATGGTCGGGGCCATCGTGGTGCTACCGGCCTTGGCGCATTTTCTTTCAGATGCCGAGCGCGGGCATGCGGATGATGATCTCACCGCCGATGCCGAATCGGCCTTATCCGGCAAACGCTGATTTAATCGATGCCAGAGTCAGGCCGCTTTTCTTCTTACGCTGCCCGGCCCATATCCGTGCACACGTTTGAAGCTGCGTCGGAACGCGGCCTCAGTCTGATAGCCCAGTCGCTGGGCCACGTGCGCAACAGACAGGCGCGGGTCATGCAAGAGCTTAAGCGCCTGGGCCATACGCCATCGCGTCAAGTACTGATAAGGCGTTTCTTCCAGCACCTCGGCAAAGCGTTCTGCAAAAGCGGTGCGCGACAAGCAGGCCACTTCGGCCAGTGAAGCCACGGTCCAGTCCTCACCCGGTCGATTGTGAATGACATCCAGAGCGCGCCGGAGTCGATCATCCGCCAGGGCCGCGAACAGTCCGCGACGAGATGGCGTCGTTGCCAGATGCTGGCGCAAGGCCATCACAAACAGGGCATCAGATAATTTATCCATGACGGCCTGACTGCCAAAGCCACCCTGATTCGCCTCATTTACCAGTAGTTGCGCCAATTGCCGGTAGGCTCCACCCGATTTCACGCCCCGGACCAACATGATCTCGGGCAATGCGGACAGCACCGGATTGCCACTGGCGGACTCGAATGTGAATTCACCACACAGCATGGTGGTATAGCTGTCCTCGCTGATCTTTCCGGTCTCGTCCTCCACCGGTGTCAGCACATGGGCAGTGCCGCGCGAAAGCACCACCAGATCACCGGGGCCGAGCTTTATCCGTTCCTTGACCCCTTCGACCTTCATCCAGCACTGCCCCTGATCGAGAAGATGGAACCATGCCGTCCCTTCGGGGGCCTGGCTATCCCAGTCCCGCCAGCGCCCGCAGTAGCGCATATTGTCGGTAATTCGCGCGTGCAACTGATAGGCCGCCAGAATACCGTCTAATAATTGATCGTCTGAACGTTCCGACATGGAGCGCGAACCTATTGATACACCCTGAGCAGAGATTAGACGCTAGCATGCCGATCATGCAAAGCGTAGAAGATGGCATTTCTGGCATCAGAGGTCTGTGGACACGCGGAGTTCAATCGCTGTCCACATTCGACTTCGTACCCCCCTTGTTACTAAGGCTTTATCTGGCCCCGATCTTCTGGATGGCCGGCTGGAGCAAGCTCAGCAATTTCGATGACACGGCGCAGTGGTTCGGAAACGCTGAATGGGGTCTTGGGCTGCCATTCCCGGCGTTGATGGCGGGAATGGCAACGGCGGCCGAGCTCGGTGGCGCAATCATGCTGCTGGCGGGACTCGGCGTACGGCTCGTCACCGTTCCGCTGATCATCACCATGCTGGTAGCCATGTTCACCGTACATTGGGACAAGGGCTGGCTAGCCATCGCTGAAGGGCAAGGCCTGTTCGCAACCGAACGCACGATGGAGGCTGCTGAAAGACTGTCCAGAGCCCGGGAATTACTTAGAGAGCACGGCGATTACGACTATCTAACCGAGCATGGCAGTCTGGTCATTCTCAACAATGGCATCGAATTTAGTGCAACTTATTTCCTGATGCTGCTGTCCCTCTTGTTCACCGGTGCGGGCCGCTGGGTCAGCCTTGATCACTGGATTGCACGATTATCAGTAAATTCGCCTGCATCCATAAAGCGCCGGACTGCGTAATGCTTATTATCGATTTCACGTTGTACCCACACCAGCCCTTTCGGGGGCTTTTCACCAAAGACAGGAGATTCACCATGACAAAGATCAATTCGAAAAAGCCCCTAGCTATTTGCCTGGGCGCCGCATTTATGCTGAGCACCGCTGCCACACAGGCCTCCGTGTTTCAGACCGCCGACCTCGGCTCCGGCTACCAGGCTGCCAGCGAAGGCAAGTGTGGCGAAGGAAAATGCGGCGAGAAGAAAGCGGGTGAAGGCAAGTGTGGTGAGAAGAAAGCTGGCGAAGGCAAATGCGGTGAAAAGAAAGATGGTGAAGGCAAATGTGGTGAAGGCAAGTGTGGTGAGAAGAAGTAATTTCTCGACTGCAAAGCTGCCTGCTTTAAGCAACTGACACGGCCCGGCGGCACGTTCCACGTGTCGCCGGGTTTATGTTTAGCGACCACAATCGGTGATATTTGTTTGTGAGCACCATAGCCAATATTCAGGGCGCCGGCCTGGGCCTGCGACGAGAGTTGATCCAGCCGCTGGCGGATGTCGAGGCAGGCGATATCAGTTTTCTGGAAATTGCGCCCGAAAACTGGATGGGCCGCGGCGGCACCTCCGCCCGCGACCTGCGTGCCCTGACCGAACGCTTTCCCTTTGTAACTCACGGCCTGTCACTGTCGATCGGCAGCCCGGCAGAACTCGATGAAGACTTCTGCAGGGATCTGAAAAAATTTCTGGATCTGCACAAGATCGCGGATTACACGGAGCACCTGACCTACTGCTCGGATAACGGGCATCTGTATGACTTGATGCCGATCCCTTTTACTGCCGAAGCGGTGGAATACGTCGCCGCGCGTGTGCGGCGCGTGCAGGACATCCTGCAACGGCGCATTGCTCTGGAGAACGCGAGCTACTACGCGGCTCCCGGCAAGGAGATGAGCGAAATCGAGTTCATTCGGGCCGTGATTGATCGCGCCGATTGCGATCTGCTGCTCGACGTCAACAACATCTGCGTCAACAGCATCAATCACTGTTACGACGCGGCGAAATTTTTAGCAGAGTTACCACACGAACGTGTTCGCTACATTCATGTGGCCGGACATTACGTGGAGGATGAGGATCTGCGCGTAGATACGCATGCTGCCGATGTCATTGAGCCTGTCTGGACTTTACTGGACCAGGCTTACGCATTATGTGGCGTCAAGCCAACCCTGCTGGAGCGTGACTTCAATATTCCACCGCTGTCTGAACTGATGCAGGAAATTGATCATATCCGCCGCATTCAGGCACGGCACGCGCTCATTCCGGCAGAAGCCGCCAATGGATGAAAAGGCGCAGGCGGCAGGGCGACCGCGCTTCCAGCAGATTCAATACGAATTTGCAGCGCACGTGCGCAATCCTCAAGCCAATCCGGCGCCAGACGGCATTGAAGATCGTCGCCTGAAAATTTATCGCGAACTGTTCTACAACAATGTGGAAGGTTTTCTCGCCAATGCGTATCCGGTCATCCGCAGTATTTCCAGTGATGAGATCTGGCATGCGCGTGTTCGTGACTTCTATACGCGCCACCAGTCTGTCTCGCCCCTGTTCCACCACATTCCCGAGGAGTTTCTGAAGTTTCTTCAGGAAGAGCGCGGAGCGCATGCAGATGACCCCCCGTTTCTGGCAGAGCTCGCGCACTACGAATGGGTAGAAGTAGCCCTGAGCGTGGCAGAAGAAGAAACCAGCCCGGAACTGGCCGACCCCAAGGGTGACCCGATGACTGCGCCGCCACTGGTCTCACCGCTGGCCTGGCCGATGGCGTATGAATGGCCAGTGCATCGCATCAGCAAAGATTTCGCACCGGATCAGGCTCCCGAGCAGGCCAGCTATTTGGTGGTTTATCGAACGCGCCAGTATCAGGTGAAGTTCATGGAGATCAATGCCGTCACCGCCAGGTTGCTGCAGTTGATCGAAGAACAGCCGCAAGCCACCGGCACGCAGCTCATGCAGCAGATTGCGACTGAATTGCGTCACCCGGAACCCGCGCAGGTGGTCGCCAGCGGGCGCGAGCTGTTTGCCGACCTGCGCAGCCGAGATATCGTCGTTGGCACCCGAAAAACGGACTGAATTGATTTATCGCATCCAGCTCGTCACGCTCCCGAAGAGCAGTGACACCACTGTCAGCGCGGGCACACTTGCAGTCCACAGGCCGAGAAGCCAGAGCCATTGCTCAGGCGCGAATTGAATGCAGGTCGAACCTCCTCAGAGCGCATAGGATTCGCCGACTTTGACCTTGCCGCAGAACACCCAGCAGGCATAAGCGATGTAGATGAGCACTATCGGCAGGAAAAACCTGAGGGCGTTTGCATGGAGAAACGGCGCCATTCCGACACCGATTCGAAGCGCTCAATGCAAAGAGACGGCCACGACCACCGTGGGCCGGGGCGCCGCCGAATGAGTGATCCAGTTGCCATTCGCGAACTTTCGCTCGGTGATCGCTGGGGACTTCAGCGGTTTGCGAGCAAATATCACGGCAAGTGCCATCAAGACGGCCAGAAAGAAATGAGCCAGTCGACAGGGAAATGACTTAAGACAATCAGCCACCTACTTGCAGCACGAGCTTCCCCTTTACCAGGGCAGAACCTTGCTGAGTAGGCGTGAAGCGTCTGGCAGACAAAATCCAGAAAGCAGAATTGATGCCCGCAGTGCCACCAGCGACGTCGCCATGAGCTGGGCTCGCGCCCCCACTTTCCTCCAGCCCAGCAGGAAGATGCCGAGAAAGGCGGCTTCGATGAAGAAAATGGTGAGGATTTCAACCAAAAGCTGCGCCCAAAAGCCGGCCCGGTCAGGTCTGAGAACCAGCTGGAGTTGGTACCGAACTCGTATGACAGCACCCAGCCTGAGACCATCCACATGCCACAGCTGAGGGCAAAAATCCTGACCCAGAAGTGATAGGTCTGGCGCCAATGCGACTCAAAAAACCAGATATCGAGCCAGCCTGATGGTCAGGGTCGAGGACAGAATGTGAAAGCGGCAGGTATATCCAAACTGGATTCAAGAAAGGAGCAGAGCGTCCATCCGATTAGCTTGCTTGTACCTGCCCCGCCGTGCAGATTTTGGGTCACGGGACTGAGCCTTAGCCGCCCCTCACACCCCGATTCCAAAGATACTGGCAATTGATCACTCTCGTAGGACAAGGGCCAGGCGGACGGCGATCAACTGTCAGATTCCTCGGGCCATGGCGACCGCTCGGCAATCTGCAGTATTCTGGGGCGCAGGGGTCTGCATAATTCCTTGAAATAGCGGCATTCGACCGAGAACGCGAACGCGAATTTTCAATGGGTGGCACCAAAGCAGAATCAGGGGATGGTCCGGCTAATAGCCTGGCCGCTGACCGGTCGGCCGGTGGAGGGGAAGGGAAGCTCCCGCCGAGAGTCGTCATGGAAGCAACCCGCCCCACTCCGGAGTCAAGGCCGAGCCGACATTCCGAGTCGGTCAGCGCCCGCCTATTCAAAATCAACCTGAAAATACTGGCCATGGCCTTTGTGGCCACCGTGATTGTGGTCACGGCGACGGTAAGCGCCAGTCTGCGCAACTCGATTATTGAGGCGCACCAACTCAAGGCAGAAACCCTGGCCCAGTACCTCTCGCCAGCATTGGTCTTTGATGATCGCAAAGCCGTACGTGGCTTTCTCGATTCGCTGTCGGAATCCACCAGCGTCCTCAGTGCGACCGTTACCAGCAGTTCAGCTACCGGTCCGTACGAAACATATCAGCAACTCGGGCGGGCGAGGCTAAAGGACAGGCCCTGGTTCAACATGTCTCCCCAGCCATTTCGCATCAACCGCCCCATCTCCTACCGCGGACAGCGACTGGGTCACCTCGACATGCTTGTCAGCATGAACGCCGTAGTCAAGGAATCACTAGCGATTACCGGCACGGTCTCTATCAGTCTGATTCTGGTCATCACCCTGGTCCTCATGGGGCTTGGACGTTTGAATCGCTCAATTTCGGAGCCACTCGAGAGCCTGAGCGGCTTGATGCGCCGAGTATCTGACTCTGGCAACTATGGCGAGAGAGCATCCAGCTCAGATGTCGCGGAAGTGAATCAGCTATCCGCAGGTTTCAACAATCTGATGGAACAGATTGCCGAGCGCGAAGCGCGGATCACGCGCATGGCCAACTTTGACAGCCTGACCGGACTGCGCAATCGGCGCGGCTTCATGATGCAGCTGGAACTCGAACTTGAGGTCGCGCGGCGCAACGGCAACGGATTGCTCCTGTTGTACATCGATGTAGACGGATTCAAGGGCGTCAATGACAGCTTGGGACATGACATTGGTGACTCAGTGCTGATCGAAGTTGCACGCCGTATCAGCGGTGTTCTGAGAATTACCGACACGGTGGCCCGTCTGGACAAAGTCGACCACAACGAACTGACCGCCGCCCGTCTCGGTGGCGACGAATTCACTGCATTGCTGCCGCATGTGAAAGTCACCGAAGACGGCTATAGCGCCGCCGATCGCATCTGCGTTTCTCTGCGCCAGCCCTATGAGATTGATGTGCATTCCATACGGGTCTCTTCGAGTATCGGCGTTGCCATCTATCCCCGCGATGGCAAAACAGCGAACGCCCTGATTCAGCACGCAGACTCCGCGATGTATCACGCCAAGGAATCAGGCCGTGACCAGGTACGCTACTACGATGATCAATTAACCAAAGTTGCACAGCGCAGACTTTACCTCACCAGCCGCCTGCGCAATGCCATAGATGCGCCGCCGGGCACTGACGAATTCGAACTCGAATATCAGCCGATCGTCAATGCGCGAGACGGTGTGATTGAAGGCGTCGAAGCGCTGGCCCGATGGAATCTGGGTGGCGGCAATTACGTCAGCCCCACTGAGTTCATCCCGATCGCGGAAGCGACTGGACTGATCGTCCCCTTGGGACAATGGATTTTAAATAGGGCCTGCAGTCAGGTCGCCATGTTGCTCGAACACTTTGGAGGCGAGCTGCGCTTGTCAGTCAATGTCAGTCCGGCACAGGTGCATGAACGAAACTTCTGCGAAACGGTGCGCAAGGCACTGGCAGCATCGCGCCTAGCACCGCATTGTCTGGCTTTGGAGATCACCGAAGCCGTTTTGATCAAGGGTGCCGAGAGAGCTGCAATGCATTTGGATGAAGTCGCTGCCCTGGGAGTGAAGATCGCGCTGGATGATTTTGGAACAGGCTATTCCTCAATGAGCTACCTCAAGTCCTTGCCGATCAGCTCACTCAAGATTGATCGTGTTTTCGTCGATGGCTTACCCGATGACAAGGGCGACCTGGCGATTGTTCGTGCCATCCTCGCCATGTGCGATGCGCTGGATATGCGTGTGACTGCGGAGGGGGTAGCAAATGATGCACAGCGCAGGCTGCTCGCTGACCTGGGCTGTCACGCGCTTCAAGGCTTCTACTACTCCCAATCCGTCCCCATCCAGAAAATTCCAGCCTTATGCTCCGAATATCGGAAGCGCAAGCTAATTTCATGAACGAGCGAGGTTAAAATGAGCCGTCCCAAAAAAAACCCGCTGCCCGCCTTTTCAGGCTCGATGCTGATTGCGGCGCTCTTTGCCATGAGTTATTCCGGGCTCAGTAACGCGGCGGACGTCGCTGCTCTGGAGCTGGACGAACTCCTGAAACGAGAAGTGACGTCAGTCTCGCGTCGGCCCGAACGACTCAGCAACACCGCATCTTCGGTATTTGTCATTTCGGCAGATGAAATTCGCCGATCCGGCGTCCAGTCCATTCCGGAAGCCCTGCGGCTGGCTCCGGGTGTGGACGCGGTGCGCTCATCCGCCAACCGCTGGTCAGTCTCGATCCGTGGTTTCAACGATCGCTTTTCGAACAAACTTCTGGTGCTTATCGATGGGCGCAACGCCTATCACCCCGCCTTCTCAGGGGTGTTCTGGGAGTCATTATTGTTACCCCTTGCCGACATTGAGCGCATTGAAGTCATTCGCGGCCCGGGCGCGGTAGTCTGGGGAAGCAATGCTGTAAACGGGGTCATCAATATCATCTCCAAATCTTCCGTAGCTACGAGCGGCGTGCAAGTCACCGCCGGCGGCGGTGATCGGCACGGCGCGAAGGCGCACATTCGTTACGGCGGACAATTGAAAGATTCACGCGTCCACTATCGGACTTACGCCGCAGGACAGAGGGCCGAGTCATTTCAGCGACCTGATGGTAGCGATGCCTACGACGAATTCGAGAACGTCACCATAGGCGGTCGGGCCGACGGCTATTTGTCCGACGGAGGCAGATGGAACCTAAGCACTGAATTCGTGGACGTGAACTCGGATGATGAAACCTTCGTTCCGGCTCCGCAGCCACCTTTCTTCGCGGTCTTGGCCGGTGAACAACGTTCAAAAGGATTCAATCTACGCGCGCGGCTTGAAAACAATTCTGCGCTGGGCAATTACGAAACCCAGTTTTCCTACGCTCGAACGGAAACAGAAATACCGGCACTGGGGTCTGACAGGCGTGACACCTTCGATCTGGATGCACAGTTAGAACCAGAGCTGGACGGCGACCATCGGGTCACCTTGGGCGGCGGCGTGCGGGTGACATCAGACAAGGTGGGCAACGGTCCCCAGCAGAACTTTCAGAAGGCAGAAGAATCTCTGGCTACCTCGAATATCTATGCCCAAGACGATTGGCAATTCAGCCAGGACCTTGCTGCGACGCTCGGTGTTCGCCTGGAATACAACCGTTTCAGCGACCTGGAAGTGATGCCGTCTTTGCGGCTGCGCTGGAATTTTAGCCCGCGCCGTATGCTGTGGGCTAATGTGTCTCGTGCAGCTCGAACACCGTCGCGAGCGGAGCGCACGTTCGCGTTTATTGCGTCCTACCAGCAGCCCCCCGGCGCGCCACAGAGTTTCCCTGTTGTGATTCAGGGCTCTGAAAATTTCGATACAGAGTACGTGTTAGCCAGTGAAATCGGCTATCGCCAACAGCTGTCGTCCCGCGCATCGATTGATCTCACCTTGTTTCACCATGACTATCAGGACCTGCGCACCTTCGCATTCTCGGGCACCAACCCGAACGTCCAGCTGGAAAACAATGGCGAGCTGCAGATCTACGGTGCTGAGCTGAGCGCAAGCTGGCGCCCGATCAGCCGGCTCAAGATCGGAGCGGCCTACGCCTGGAACGACGTCAGCGGTCAGGAAAATGAGGATCTCGAGGCATCGCGCGTGGTTTCGTCAATCGCCAATATCCGGGCCGGATACGAGCTGAGCACAAAACTCACCGCCGATGTCTCGGCCTACTTCAAGTCGGACCGCGATGGCGATCCTGGCAGTGGCTCGAGCGCCATCGATTCGTTTGTCTCAACGAGCGTGTCGCTTCGCTGGCAGGCCAGGCCCTGGCTGAGCTTGTCGCTGGCAGGATACGACCTGTTTGATGAAGGGCACATCGAGTCTGATTCGCTGACGCCGGCTCGATCAGCGATCGAGGTGCCACGTGGGATTTATGGCGAAATTCAGTTTCAGTTCTGAAGCAAACTGAATTAGACCGCCCATGATTTCTATCAGATCAGGCCGTGGCACATTCCATCGATTCAGGTCGAAATGCGCGGCCGCCCTGTTGAGCCTTGCGCTGCTTCTCGTGGGCACTACTGCGGCCACGGCTGCAGACGCCGTCGCGGATGCGGATACTCTCGTCGCATTGATCGTCAATTTTGCGCGCTATACGGAGTGGCCTGAAGGCCATTCGCCCGAGGAAATCGGCAAATGGAATATCTGCGCAGAGTCGTCGGACGAAGCTTTCAGTGCGGCGCTCAGAGCCATTGATGAGCGCCCGCTTTACCAACAGCCCATTCAGATCCAGTTTCTCGAAGCGGAGAAGAACTCGACGTCAGATTGCCATCTGCTCTTTATCTCCCACAAACGCAAGGACAGTCAGCTACGCCGTGTACTGCTGCCTGTGGATGAGTCGCCAACCTTGACGGTCAGTGATCACCCCAATTTTACGCAACTCGGCGGCATGATCGGACTGGTGATCGAAGAGGGCCGCTACGAGTTTGATGTGGATTACAGCCGGGTCCTTCAAAGTGAGTTGAGGCTGGATTCAGGCATGCTGAAATTGGCCCGGCGCGTGCGCTGATACAGGATGCCGGACACGCGCGCACGAAAAAATACTTCTGGCAACTTACAATTGGCTCGTGATCAACTCAGTTCGAAGTCTGTTTATTGGGCATGGGGCCCCTACCCTGGCCGTCAGCACCCACCCGGTGACGGCTTTCCTGCGCGCACTGGGCACACAGTTAGCTGCCCCGCGCGCGGTCGTTGTCATATCTCCGCATCGAATGGCAGGTCGTTTCGGGATTGGCGTGGCGCCCAGGTTCGAGGCCTGGCATGATTTTCAAGGCTTCCCCGAGGCACTCTACAAAATTCAGTACGCGCCGCCAGGTGACCCGGACCTAGCCCGCGCCATCGCGCGGAAACTGGAAGCAGCGGGCATCAGCTGCGAATTATCCGGCGATGCACGCATTGACCATGGCATCTGGGTGCCGCTCAGACTGCTTTGGCCAGATTGCCAGATTCCGGTGATTCCACTGGCACCGCTAGGGACAAACCCCCGCGCACATTATGAATTGGGCAAAGCCCTCCGCAGGGCCTGTGATGGCGATACGCTGATCATGGGCAGCGGCAGCATTACCCACAATTTCTCCGATCTGGACTTCGGCAATGAGTTCGCGCCTCCGGACACGTGGGCACAAGAGTTCGACCAATGGATTGCCCAGTCCATCGAGAGCGGTGCAAGTGATAATTTATTGAATTATCGTACTTTAGCGCCTCATGCATCACGCGCACACCCAAGTGAAGAGCATCTGATGCCCTTGTTTGTCGCCATGGGCGCGGGCGCTCAAGGACTACGTATTTTTCAGGGCTTCAGCCACAGCAATCTGAGCCTGTCCGCCTTCGCGTTCCAGTAAACTCCGCGGCCAGCCGCTGACCGTGCTGCCTATTCCAAACAAGTCTAAAGAAGAGATGTCCAAGCACCTCAAGCAAGTGCAGCTGCGCCGAACCTTCGCCATTATCAGTCACCCTGATGCTGGCAAAACCACGCTGACCGAGAAGCTGCTGCTCTTTGGCGGTGCAATTCAGCTTGCCGGCACCGTCAAGGGCAAGAAGGCTTCGCGCCATGCGACATCGGACTGGATGGCACTGGAGCAACAAAGAGGAATTTCGATCACGACTTCGGTGATGCAGTTCCCGTACAAGGACCGCATCGTCAACCTGCTGGACACCCCGGGCCATGAAGACTTCTCGGAAGACACTTATCGCACACTGACCGCGGTGGATTCAGCTCTGATGGTCATTGATGCGGCTAAAGGCGTCGAAGCGCGCACCATCAAGTTGATGGAAGTGTGCCGGCTGCGCGACACGCCCATCATTACCTTCATCAACAAGCTCGATCGTGAAAGTCGGCCGCCGCTGGAGTTGCTCGACGAAGTTGAGAAAGTATTGGGCTTGTCCTGCACCCCAATCACCTGGCCATTGGGTATGGGCCGCAATTTCAAAGGGGTTTATCACCTGCTGGAGGATCGCTTCTACCTCTATTCCGGGGACAAACAGCGACTGTCGGAAATCGAACGCGTTGACGGACTGCTCGCGCCAGGACTTGCCGATCGCTTTGGTGATGATTATCAGACTCTGCGCGACGAGATTGAGTTGCTGCAGATGGCCGGCACAGATTTTGATCTCGACGAATATCGGGCAGCCCGGCAAACCCCTGTTTTCTTCGGCTCGGCAATCAGCAATTTCGGCGTGCGCGAACTACTCAATGGCTTCGTGGAGTGGGCACCCAGCCCACAACCCCGCGCCACCGACTCGCGGGAGGTCAGACCAGAGGACGAGGCTTTTTCCGGCTTTGTCTTCAAGATTCAGGCCAATATGGACCCGCGTCACCGCGATCGCGTGGCCTTTCTGCGCGTCTGCTCCGGCACCTACCGGAAGGCCATGAATCTGCATAGCGTTCGCCTGGGTGGACCGGTGCGGATCTCCAATGCACTGACCTTCATGGCCTCTGACCGCGAATCGGTCGAACAGGCATGGCCGGGCGACATCATCGGTCTGCACAACCACGGCAATATTGCCATTGGAGATGCCCTGACCGAGGGTGAATCTCTTCGCTTCCTCGGCATCCCCAACTTTGCGCCCGACCTTTTTCGCCGAGTCGTCCTCAAAGACCCCATGAAAGCAAAGCAGCTCAACAAGGGGCTCGACCAGCTGTGCGAGGAAGGTGCAACCCAGGTTTACCGCCCCCTGATCAATAACGACATCGTCCTCGGAGCCGTTGGCAGCCTGCAATTCGACGTCGTGCAGTTCCGCCTGCGCAACGAGTACGGCGTGGAATCGGCCTTTGAGCCGGTCAATGTGCATTGTGCCCGCTGGGTCGAATGTGAGAGCAGCGCCGCCATGAGCACCTTCGTAGACAAAAACGAAGCACGCATGGCCAAGGATCATTATGGCAATCTGGTCTATCTGGCCAGTTCGGCAATAAACCTTTCCATGACTTCTGAACGTCACCCTGAGGCGCGCTTTCTGGATACAAAAGAACACGCCCACATCTAGCGCCATCAGGCAACCTGTTCAGCCTGCGCTCAGCTCAGCCTGAAGATGACGAAGATACTGCGCGCACAGCACTTTAAGCGTCGTTTCCCATCATTTTGTCTGTTAGTATGAGCCTGCATTTAGACCCTAAATTCGGGAGTATTAGAGTGAATAAAATCAGAAACATCTGCGCCGCGTCGGTACTGGCCTTGGGTGCCGGTACCGCGCAAGCCTATGATGGCGAAAAATATGTCGGACTGATGGGACTGGGATACTTTCCCGACTCCCAGCTCGGACTGGACGATGGAGGCGGCGCACGCGGCCTGCTGGGTATTCCAGTGCATGAGTACGTCAATATTGAAATCAATGGATTTGGCTACGGTGCCGATCCGGATGATCAATCCCTGGATTACGTCAAGCAGCACGGCGGTGGTCTCGATCTCATGTTTCCTTTCGTCAAAGGAACAGTCACTCCATTCGGCTTGATCGGTGGCGGTTATAACCGTCTCGAGAGCGACGATGTCGGTCGTCTGGACAACGGTTATGCCAACGCTGGCCTGGGCCTGCTGATTGACCTCGGTGCCGGCTGGGGCGTTCGAGCAGAAGGTCGCTACGTCGCCTTCTTCCCGGACAGCGATGCCAATGCACCGGAGAATCACTACGACGACGCCTTGGCTGGCCTCGGCTTGCAGTACACCTTCCAACGTCCTGTACCGCCGCCCCCGCCCGCACCGCCACCACCGCCACCGCCTGCTGATTCAGATGGTGATGGCGTGCTGGACACGGTTGATCAGTGCCCGAACACCCCGCAAGGAGTGACCGTAGACGCACGCGGCTGTCCGATCGACAGCGATGGTGACGGCGTACCTGATTACCTCGACAAGTGCCCCAACACCACCAAGGGTCTGAAGGTAGATGCGACCGGTTGCGTTCGCGATGCGCAAACCATCGTGCTGCAGAACGTGAACTTTGAATTCAACAAGAGCACGCTTACCGCTGGCGCCAAGGAAGTACTGGTTGGCGTTGCCAAGGGCCTGAACAGCCAGAAAGATCTTAAGGTCGAAATTTCTGGGCATACGGACTCCAAGGGCAGCGACAGCTACAATCTGCGTCTGTCCAACCAGCGTGCGGCTTCGGTTCGATCCTTCCTTGTCAGCCTCGGCGTGAATCCGGCGCAGCTGTTCTCCAAGGGCTACGGTGAAGCACAACCGGTTGCAACTAATGACACCGACGCGGGCCGCGCCCAGAATCGTCGCGTAGAGTTCCGCGTACTCGGCAGGTAGTCCCCGCTCAGTCGCAATAGCGGTAAAAATTAAAGCCCGGGTGCGAAAGCATCCGGGCTTTTCTTTTGTTCGTCGCATACCATCGGCACCCATTAAAGAACGAATCATCGCGCCAGAACGAGTGATTTGATGTCCGTCGGCGAATCCCATAACAAGCAGCAGGATTCATTTGCAGCCCTGCGATATGGCAATTTTCGCTGCCTGATTGGCGGCACTTTTTTGATCACCTGCGCCCTGCAGATGCAGCGGGTGGCGCTTGGCTATTCCCTGTACCTGATCACGCGCGACCCCTTGTCGCTTGGCCTGCTTGGTCTGGCAGAAGCAGTGCCTTTCATGACGATTGCCCTGTTCGGCGGTCACCTGGCTGATCGCCACAGCAAGCAGCGCATGATGCAAATCGCCGGCCTGATTTTCATTCTGGGCAGCGCCTCACTGCTGACCCTGTCGCTACCGGGCGTTAGCCCCGGCATCAGCGACTCAAATTTAGTGGCCATGATCTACGCCGTGGTCTTTATCGAAGGCCTGGCGCGTGCCTTTTATAGCCCGTCCTCTACCTCCCTGCGGCCCTTTCTGATTCCGCGAATTCACTACAGCAACTCCGCGACCTGGGGCAGCGCCGCGTGGCAAAGCGGTGCCATTCTGGGGCCGGCGCTCGGCGGCTTTGCTTTTGCCGCCTTCGACCTGCATGGCACTCTGTTGCTCGTGCTGTGCTTGATCACCGCCAATATATTACTGATCGGCCACATCAAGATGCCTGCGGCGGCCCTGCAGATCGGCCCAGCGCAGAAACTTTGGAAAAGCCTCGGCGAAGGCTTCGCCTACGTCTGGCGCACACCGATCATTCTCTACTCGATCTCGCTGGACATGGTCTCGGTCCTGTTTGGCGGCGTCATTGCCATCCTGCCGATTTTTGCCGAGGACATTCTCAATGCCGGACCTGAGGGACTGGGCATTCTTCGCGCGGCCCCGGCGGTGGGCGCCACCGCTACCTTGCTGCTGTGCACCCGCTTTCCGCCGACGCATCAGGCGTGGCGGAATCTTTTGCTCGCGATCGTTGGCTTTGGCGCCTCGACTCTGGCATTTGCCTTGTCCAGCAACCTCTGGCTATCAGCGCTGGCGCTGGCCGCGAGCGGCGGCTTTGACAGCGTCAGCGTCATTATTCGCAATACCATCTTGCAAATCATGACAGCGGATCACATGCGTGGTCGGGTGGCCGCGGTCAACAGCCTGTTCCTGTCCTCTTCGAATGAACTGGGGGCGGTTGAGTCGGGCGTCGCGGCCAGATTGCTGGGCACAGTGCCTTCGGTGATTTTTGGTGCTGTCGCGACATTTGCAAGCATAGCTTATGTATGGCGTCGCTCCGGAGCGCTATTCTCGGTTCGACTTTGAAAGCGCGCATCGCGGCACTGCCTACTCCACCCGCCTGTCTTTTGGATTCAGTGCGCGTCTTCTGACCCGTCTGCAGCAAGCTCACGCAAGGCCTGGAGCCGTGTAGCGGTTGCGGGATGAGTTGAAAGATAATCCAACCAACTATATTCGTTTTCTTCCCCCTCCTTTTCAGCACCGGAAGTATCATCCTTCTTCCTTCCCTGCATCAGCCCCTGAGTAGAGCCGAGCTTCTCGAGCATGGTGGCTAAATGTGAGGCTGAAATGCCCTGTTCGGCCAGCTTTGTCGCTGCGATGAGATCGGCCTCAATCTCGAATTCACGTGAGTGTTGAGCTTGCAGCAGGCCGACCGGTGCGGCAGCGATCAAGGGACTGAAATCACCAAGCCACCAGGCAAAGAAGGCACCGATCACAGTACCCTCGATCATCGATCTCAAACCATGCTGTTGTTCGAAGTGCGCCAACTCGTGCGCCAGAACGCCGAGCACTTCTTCATCGTTTTCAGAAAGTCCGACCAATTCATCCAGCACAATGACCGTGCCATCGGGCAGCGCCAGTGCATTGGGACCCAGTTTCCCACCGCTGCGAAACAGTAGTCGCGCCGAGCCACTTTGGTCGAGCGTGCGAAAACGGCTTTGCAGGCGCGCCTGTGCCGAAACAGGCAGCTCGCTCGCAGCAAGCACATGCTCGTCCAGAACTGACAATGTGCCCTCACTGAGCTTGGCTGCAAGCTCAGTCGGGATGCGTTCTGCGAGCTGTTTGGCCATGTAAGGGAGCCCCCATTGATAGGCGGCGGTGCCGGCAAACATCAGCAAGAACAGTGAAAACAGC
>JBFJJV010000002.1:0-69022 GCA_041635265.1 Panacagrimonas sp. | reverse complement strand
TGGCTGATGTGGCCTGACCTGAACTTGATCGGCAAACAGGGCTTCAATACGGCGACTTAGGGGAAAGTCACGCGCCTCACCCTGTCCGGCAGCGAGGACCGCCATCAGTTCCTTCCTGGCCATTCGCGGCAGCTCGGAAATGTTCTGATCCGGCTGGCTCAGCATTAGCGACAGGCTCTCCTCGTAGGAAGCTGCCGCACGCGCAAGGCTCGCGGTCTCGATTGAATCTTCTCTGGCAACCCAGCTCAGAATCATCTCGTCGTCGATTCGTTCGACGCGTATCGACAAATCGCGGTCTGCCCGCGGTAGGATGAGTCGTTCATGAGTTATTTTCAAATGCCCTGATTGTCGACCAGTCAGGTGCGGCGACCAGACGAACGAGATCGGCGTAAATGGAAGCTGGCTCGCGTCATGTTCGCGACGAAGATTTCGGATGGCCAGAGTAGAGGGAAACCACTCGAACCTGACAAGATCGTCTAACTCCTGGCAGGCCGATTTAAGCAAGTGCCGCAAAGTCGAATCCGCGGGATTGTCTGCTCGGACAAGGCCATTATTGACGAAGTATCCAACAACAGAATCGAAGCGAGGATCAGCTCGGCCTTTGAGGGTGGTGGAAACGCCGAGTTCGGAGCAACCACGGATGTTGCGAAAATAGCCGATAAAGGCGGCCAACAATATGCGGAACGGGCTTGCCCCAAGGCTTTCACAACTCGCCTTCAGGAGCGCACTGGTCTCGCTCGAAAGTGCTCGGCGATGGACGAGATCCTTGCCCTTGAGCTCGGCTTCAGCCGTTCCCGAAAATGGAAGCCTCCATGATGCGGTGCTTCCGCCGGCGCGACGTTCCCAGAATTCCAGCGCCTGTGCGTAGTTTCCTGATGCAATTGACTGCCGCTGCTCCCGACAGCGCACGAAGTAATCGGTGAGTGGCGGCGCCGGTTTGTGCTCCATTGCATCGACCAGATCATGGAAAAATATATTCCAGGATCCTCCGTCAATGATCAGGTGGTGAAACGCGCACAGCAAGCGCTGATCATTTTCGCCAGCCCCTATCAGACAAAAGCGATAGAGCGGCCCAGACGTCAGGTCATAGGGTTCATCGCCAAATTCTAATGCCCATTGCCTGATCTGGGCCTCAGATTTAGAACGCATGCTCTGTATGGGCAAATCAATGGAGCACGGTTCGAAAATCCGTTGCCAGATGCCTTCGACGTCGGCTTCGAATGTGACGCGAAGCGCTGATTGCCTTTCAACCGTTCGTTGAATAGCTGTTGTCAGTGCGTTTCTGTCGAGCGGACCAACAAAGCGGATGCACCAGAGCAGGTTATAGATTGACGGGTCAGCCGATGCTTTGTGTGCAAGCCATTGGGCTTCCTGATCGATGGAAACTGGATGTTTTTGCTGCACGATGGAATGTCGAGGGTCTGAGGGTCGATATCTTAGAGTTTTGGATCCAGGTGCTGAGAAAAGATCGCCGGCCTGTTGCGGCCGGCCTATCGATGAAGCGCTGCGATCTTGAGTGACAATTCCATGGCCTGCTCATAGTTGAGCCGGGGGTCTACCTGCGAGGTATAGGCGCGGTTCAAATCTGCCTCGACCAGATTGCGTGCACCGCCCAAGCATTCCGTCACATTCTCGCCAGTCAGCTCCAGGTGCACCCCTCCCAGGCGTGAGCCACAGGCGCGATGAATTTCGAAGGCTTGCGTGACTTCGGAAAGAATGTCGTCGAAGCGTCGTGTTTTCAGCCCGCTGGCCGTGCTTTGCGTATTGCCGTGCATGGGGTCACACAGCCACAGGGCACGATGACCGGCTTTACGGACGGCCTCGATCAGCGTCGGCAGATGATTGGCAATTTGCGTGGCACCCATTCGATGAATCAGCACCAGTCGGCCTTTTTCATTGTCCGCGTTGAGCGTTTTGCACAGGCCAAGCAACCAGGCCTCGTCAATTGACGGGCCGATTTTCACGCCGACGGGATTACGGATGCCTCGGCAATATTCGACATGTGCGCCAGCCAGATCCGCCGTGCGCATGCCGATCCAGGGGAAGTGCGCAGAAAGGTTGTACCAGCCGCTCTTGCGAGGCACCTGGCGCGTCTGAGCTTGTTCGTACCAAAGCAGAAGTGCTTCATGACTGGTATGAAATTCCACCCGATTGAACTCGTGCAATTCAGTGCCCGCGAGGCGCTCCATGAAGCGTAAGGAGTCGCCAATGGCATCTACCCGCGCCTGATACTCGGCCGAAAGTGGAGATTGATCAACCCAGCTCAGGTCCCAGTATTCAGGGTGATGAAGATCTGCGAAGCCACCATCGACCAGCCCACGAACAAAGTTGATGGTCATGGCGGAGCGCATGTGTCCTTCGATCAGCCGCTGTGGATTGGGCATGCGCGATTCGGACGTGAACTCGGGCGCGTTGACCAGGTCGCCCCGGTAAGCGGGCAGGGTCGTCTCACCACGGGTCTCCATGTCGGCGGAGCGCGGCTTCGCGTACTGACCTGCGAAGCGCCCGATGCGCGTGACTCGGGTTTTCATCCCATGAGTGAGTACCAGCGACATCTGCAGCAGCACCTTCAATCGATTGGTAATCAGCTCCGGACGGCAGTCTGAGAAGGACTCAGCACAGTCGCCGCCCTGCAGGACAAAGCGTTCACCGTCTTCGGCCTCCGCGAGCTGCTTTCGCAATGAGTCGACTTCCCATGAGGTCACCAGGGGCGGCAAATGGCGCAGGTTTTCCAGCGCCCGATCCAGCTCTCTCTGATCAGGGTAATTAGGCTGTTGTACCGCAGGTCGTGCCTGCCAGGCGTCCGGAGTCCATTTCATGATTTCTTGATTTCGCGACAAAGCAAAGGTTTTGGTCAATGCGGATTCGGGCGCCATCTCTGTTCAGGCTATGGCTCGGTGCACCGCGCGAACAGTATGGAGGAAGCCGTTGCTGCGCTCTTGGCCGATCCCACGGGATCTTAAGTCGGCATGGTGCACATCGGTCACGGCAACGGCCGCACACGCTCGGTCCGCGCGCGTCGCCACATTCTTTCCTGCGGCCCGGGCACCGTTTGTTTATCTGGACGGTGTCGTAAAATTCGTTTTTATTTCAATAAATTGTTCGATATTCTCCAGAAAAATGTCGATCAGTGCGGGGTCAAATTGGACACCACCCTGTTCTCGAAAATAAGTCAGAACCTTGTCTATTTTCCAAGGCTCCTTGTAGCAGCGTGTGGTAGTGAGTGCGTCAAACACATCACAGATGGCGGCGATGCGTCCGAACAAATGAATGCCCTCTCCTTTGAGACCGAGCGGGTACCCCCTGCCGTCCCATTGCTCGTGATGCTGACTCACCACGATGCTCGCAGATTTCAGAATTTCGCCTGATTGGCCTTCGAGCATGGCATTGCCCCGGTCCACGTGCGATTCCATTTCTGCGCGCTCGCGAGCCGATAATTTCCCCGGCTTATTCAGAATCGTCTCGGAGATCCCAATCTTACCGATGTCGTGCATTGCTGCGCCGACTGACAGCAACTCGAGGTCTTCCTGTTCCAGGCCATGCAATTTTCCCAACAGCACGGCGTATTTCGAGACGCGTTTGACGTGATTCTGCAATTCAGGAGAGCGTTCCTCGATCGATCCGCTGAGGAGCATGATCATTTGCCGCTGAGAGCGAACCACTTCTTCGTGCAGGGCCATGTTTTCAAAAGCCAGGGCCACGTGCTGGCAGAACAATTCAACCAGCCTGGCATCGGAGCCCTCAATGCGGGTATCGGTAGCAAGGTAGACCACATAGCCTTTGCCGTTTTTTGTCTCGAAACGCATGGCAAAGTGACGATCCTGGATCATTGGAGCCGAACTTCCAGCGGCGGCTTTTACATGAGCCAGAGCTTCGGTCCCGAGGACCTGGGCGGCGGTTTGGCCCGCTGATTCCTCGAACTGGCCGACCCCAACCATGACCTCCAGATCACCGGATTTGCCGACGGTGGCGGCAATGCCTTCAGCGGCGATGACGGCATCGTTGCGGGTGTAGAGCAGCGCCCCGAGTTGCTGTAGAACCCCTTTAGCGAACTGGGTAAATGATCGAAGTTCAAATATCGAAGAGGAAGCGGCAATTACTTTCTCAAGGCCGCGACGCGTGCGATCCATGGCGATGAGTTCGCGGTACAGACTCAGCCCAGTGTGCATGAGGGTGAAAAGTTTTTTCGAAGTAAGCTCAGTTTTTTCCTTGTAGTCATTGATGTCGTAAGTGGAGACCACTTCACGCTCGGGTGCCTGACCGGGCTGGCCAGTACGAAGAATGATACGGACAAATTTATTGCCCAGTTCTTCGCGAATCCGTTTGACTGCGTCCAGACCCGCGTGCTCAGTTTCCATGACCACGTCCATGAGTACCAGCGCGACATCGGCGTGGCTGCGCATCAATTCAATGGACTCCTTGCCGGTATACGCATGCAAAAATTGCAGCGGCCGCCCGTGCAGGACAAAGCCGGTCAGTGCCAGCGTCGTGACGCTGTGGACCTCTTCTTCGTCATCTACGATCAGAATTTTCCAAGGCTGGGCGACAGATTCGGTGGATGCCAACCCCTCGTCGGCTTCCTCAGCAAAATTCATCAGATCATTGTCGGAGGTCGTCATTGCCTGTTTCCTTGCAATTTAGATGAAGCTATATCAATGGTGAACGCAGTGCCGACGCCGACTTCGCTACTGACTGTGATTTCGCCGCCTAAAGTGCGCGTGACCAGATTGAAGACGATATTCAAGCCCAGCCCGGTGCCACCCTGACCCCGTTTTGTGGTGTAAAAGGGGTCGAAAACGCGCGGCAGGGCTTCTTTGGAAATGCCGGCGCCATCGTCGCGGACGATGAGCTGAATTCCGTCTTTGTTTTTGCTGCCGATCAACTGAATCATGCCCTCCGCGTTGTCTGGCCAAGCATGATTGATGGCGTTGAGTACAAGATTGCTAATGACCTGGGACCAAGCTCCTGGCACGGTTTCCAGCTCAATGGTTTCGTCACATTCGATCTCGACTTTCTGCGCAACCTGTTTGAGGCGTGGCTTGAGGCTGAGCATGATTTCTTCAATGTAGGATTTTAAATTTATTTTCCGTTTGTCGTCGGTGGATTGATCAACGGCAATCTGCTTGAAACTATGGATCAGCTCCGCGGCGCGCGACAGATTGCTCAGCAGCATTTGCCCGGACTGCTGGCTCAAGGCGAGGAAACTGTTGAAATCCTTTTTGGTCAGTTTGCTGCTGACAGACAACTCATTAACCCGCTTTGCTTCGTCCCAAAGGTGAGAAGCAGCGGTGACGCCAATGCCGACCGGCGTATTAATTTCGTGGGCAATACCCGCGACCAGTGCGCCCAGAGAGGCCATTTTTTCCGATTGCACCAATTGATTCTGTGCCTGTTTCAGGTCATCCATCGCGATGTTGGTCTCTTCTACCTGCATGGCAAGAGATGCATTAAGTTCGGCCTGAACTTCGGCTGCTCGCTTGCGTTCGGTGACGTCGGACACGGTGGCCAACATGAATTGCCCGTCCGTTCCTTCCACCGGATTAAGGCCGATTTCTACAGGTAGTTCTGTGTCGTCGCTTCTGCGCACCGTCAATTGCCGGCCCAGCGCCATTGGCCTGCCATGTGGTATCCGGAAATAACCCGTGCGTTTTCCTTGGCGCTTTTGACGGATTCGCTGCGGTACCAGTTCGTCGCTGTCCATACCGATCAATTCTTCCTGCATGTAGCCAAACAACGTTTCCGCCTGAGTGTTGGCCAGTACGATGCGACTGTCTTGATCGAGCATCAAGATGGCGTATGGCGCTGCTTCCACTACTTTTCTGAAGCGTTCTTCTTGGCGGCGCCTTTCGGTGATATCGATCACCGCCGCGAGCACGAGGGGGCCTTCGTCAGTTTCGATGGGGCTCAGTCCAATTTCAATTGGAAATTCGTGGCCGTCATTTCGTTCGCCATATAGATCGCGCCCGACGCCCATGTCACGGGCCTGTCGTTTTTCGAAATACTGGTCTCGCATACTCGGATGATTCCGACGCATGCGCTTCGGGATCAGCATCTCTACTTTCTGGCCCAACATTTCTTTTCGCGGATAACCGAAGAGTCTCTCGGTCTGGGCGTTGACCAGGACGATTTCTCCTGACTGGTTGATCATGATGCCCGCAGTGGGCGCCGCTTCGACGATTTTTTTATAGAGTTCTTGTAGATTATTACGCTTTGATATTTCTGTGATGGTCGTTAGTGTGCAAAGGCCGTTTTCGGTCTGTATGGGGTAACAGGAGAATTCGATATCCAGCCGAGTGCCGTCTTTGTGCAGTCCTTGGAGTTGGGTTTTGATATCGCCTCTCTCAGACGCCGCCAGAGGCAGCGGCAGTGCCTCTGGGTCGGGCAGTTCAGGGCACAGCCCGGGAGGAAACAGCATCCTAATGGGCTGGCCAATGAGCTCAGTTCGCGTGTAATCAAACAGGGATTCTGCACGCGCGTTGACGAACAGGATTTCGCCGTCTGCGGCGACCATGATGATGGCGCTCGAGCTGGCCTCAACTATCTGTCGATATATTTCACCGGCGCCCGATTTACGCTTTGACTGAATCGTGGCTCCCAGCTGCTCAGATGCAGATCGAAAGCGAGAGCGCCGCTCCGCAGCCAATTGCTTCTTCAGTAAATTCGTGGCTTCAGCTGAATATTTCAAGGTCGTCGCAGGGATCCACAATGAAAAAAAGTGGCGCGCGCAGGCGTGCGCGAGAATTTCCTCCAGCGCCATGACCCAACTATAGACAAGTTCCTCGCCAAGGCGGAATCCCAGGCAGTTTTTCCGCCCAATCTGATCAGCTCGTCAGCTGATCCGCGTCCTGCTTGAGCTAGGCGCCGCGACGGGCTTTGATCATGCTGCCGCAACTGTTACGAACATCGGATCCGCAGTCGCGCGCCGACAGGTCTGGGTTCAGGCAAATGCGAACTTCCCGCAAAAACTCCCGCCTGCAGGTAAAGACGATGCTAGCGGCGCTGAGCCTCGGGTTGGCGTCTATGAAGTCGCTTTCCAGCTCGCGTTCGGAAACACGAGACTGTTTGGCTCGCTCTATCGCCGCGGTTGGTATGCGGACAGAACGAGCGGCGCGTCTGATCAGTGCAAAATAAGCTTCTGCGGACATGCCAGTGCAACCGCCGTGCTTTCTCCACTGATGAAATACAAGCCCGCGGTCGGGCATCAGATCTGACAGCTCGTCGGCGATGTCGCTATCGATGCGTCGTTCAAAGTCGCAGTGCGCTGGCTTGGCCGCAGAATACTGTGGCCACAGACCATGAACGATGAATCCCCTGGGTACGGCGCACTGCCTAGAGTCAGGCTTTGCCTGATCGGACGCGCAGTGCTCGGCCGACCAGGAAAGCGCCAGTACCCAGTAATCAATCAGCCCGTCGCTCGCGACCGTGCTTGCATCATTCTGCATCCCTTCGCAGGCGCAGAGCAGCAAGCTCAGAAGGACTGCCGCAACCCGCTGGGTCATGATTCGCCCGAAATCGGGATGCGCAATCAGCCGGGCGATTTGCCGGCCAAGTACATCCAGGTTTCTACCACCGTGTCCGGGTTGAGCGACATGGATTCAATACCCTCTTCCAGCAGCCACTTCGCGAGTTCAGGATGATCACTGGGGCCCTGGCCGCAGATGCCAACGTATTTGCCCCGCTTCTTGCAGGCTGCGATGGCCAGATGCAGCATGGCCTTGACCGCATCGTCACGCTCATCGAACAGGTGCGCGATGAGGCCGGAGTCACGATCAAGACCCAAGGTTAGCTGGGTCATATCGTTGGAGCCAATGGAGAAGCCGTCAAAATGATCCAGAAACTGATCCGCGAGCAGGGCGTTGCTCGGTAGCTCGCACATCATGATGACTTCGAGTCCTTTGTCGCCGCGTTTGAGACCATTCTCGGCGAGGATCTCGTTGACGCGCTTGGCCTCGCTGATGGTGCGCACAAAGGGAATCATGATCTTGACGTTGGTCAGACCCATGTTATTTCGCACGAATCGAAGTGCCTCGCACTCCATGTCAAAACAGGGACGGAATTCGGGCGAGATATAACGCGACGCGCCGCGGAAACCCAGCATGGGGTTTTCTTCGTGCGGTTCGTATTTCTTGCCACCGACCAGATTGGCGTACTCGTTGGACTTGAAGTCACTCATGCGCACAATCACCGGCTGCGGAGCGAATGCAGCGGCAATGGTGGAAACGCCTTCGGCGAGTCGCTTTACGAAGTAGTCGCGCGGACCCGCGTAGGCGGCAATCATGGTGTTGATCTGACGACGCACTTCCGGCGGCTGATGATCGATATCCAGCAGGGCCTGTGGATGAATGCCAATCTGTCGATTGACGATGAACTCGAGGCGGGCCAGGCCTACGCCGTGATGGGGCAGGGCGGCAAAGTCGAAGGCCTGTTCGGGGGTGCCCACGTTCATCATGATCTTGACCGGAATTTCCGGCATCTTGTCCAGCGCAATTTCGTCGACTGCGAAATCAATCTGTCCGTCATAGATATGACCAGTATCACCTTCGGCACAGGAGACGGTGATGTCCTGGTCGTCTTTAAGGACTTTGGTGGCGTCTCCACAGCCCACCACGGCAGGAATGCCAAGCTCACGCGCGATGATGGCGGCGTGGCAGGTGCGGCCACCGCGATTGGTGACGATGGCGCTGGCGCGCTTCATTACCGGCTCCCAATCCGGGTCGGTCATGTCGGTCACCAGCACGTCTCCATCACGTACCCGCACCATCTGGCTGATGTCTGTCAGCAGGCGAACCTTGCCGGCACCAATTTTCTGGCCAATCGCCCGTCCCTCTGTCAGTACTTTTCCGGTGCCCTTGAGTTTGTAGCGGCGCAGCACATTGGCGGAGCTGCGGCTTTGCACGGTTTCAGGCCGCGCCTGCAGGATGTAGAGCTGCCCATCGACACCGTCCTTGCCCCACTCGATGTCCATCGGGCGTTGGTAGTGGTCTTCAATAATTTGCGCCTGTCGAGCCAAGGCCTCGATGTCTTTGTCGTTGATGCAGTAGCGGCCACGCTCTTCAAGCGGGACGTCGACGAACTCGATGGTCTTGCCCAGCTTGCGCTCAACCGAATACACCATCTTCTTGGCTTTGGCGCCGACGTTACGCTTGAGAATGGCGGGGCGTTTTGCGCGCAGGGCCGGCTTGTAGACGTAGAATTCGTCTGGATTCACAGCGCCCTGGACCACAGCCTCGCCCAGACCATAGGAGGCGGTGATGAAGATGGCATCGCGGAATCCGGATTCCGTGTCCATGGTGAACACCACGCCCGAAGCACCCTTGTCAGACCGCACCATTCTCTGTACGCCAGCCGACAGGGCCACGACGTCATGGGCAAAGCCATGATGCACGCGATAGGAAATGGCCCGGTCGTTGAACAAGGAAGCAAAAACTTCTCTTATTGCATGAAGTACATTCTCTATGCCATTGACATTCAAAAAAGTTTCCTGCTGTCCGGCAAAGGACGCGTCAGGCAGATCCTCGGCAGTCGCGGAGGATCTCACGGCCACGGAGATGTCATTGCCAGATTCCGCGACCAATTGTGCATAGGCATCCCGGATTTCCTTTTCCAGCTTTTCAGGGAAAGGAGCTTTGATGACGGCAGCGCGAATGTTTTTGCCAGCAACTGCCAAGGCTTCGACATCCTCAATATCCAGCGCTTTTAGCTGGGCACTGATTCTCTCGTCCAGACCTTCGAATTTAAGGAACTCGCGGTAGGCATCTGCCGTGGTTGCGAATCCGTTGGGGACTTTGACCCCAGAAGCGGCCAGATTGGAGATCATTTCACCGAGTGACGCATTCTTTCCGCCGACGATTTCGACATCGCCCATGCGCAGATTGGAGTACCAAAGGACCTGTGAGCTCACGCTTGGTTTACCTCTATGAAAAATGAAAACGGGTCGCCGAGCGGCGAATTGGAGCGCGATTCTATCCCGTGAGCGTGAAAAGGTAATGAATGGAGTCTTTTTTAGCACCCGCAGAATGCTGGCCCATCCCAGGAATAGGTGTAATTTTCTACGTCTGATCAGCGATTTGGCTGGCTTCCGCCTTGCTAACCGAGGACACTGTGCGCTTGACAACAAATGATATTCGCCGACATATGCGACCTGTTTACTTTGTATCCGACGGGACTGGAATCACTGCCGAGACTCTGGGTACGACACTTCTGACCCAGTTTGACGATGTCGAATTCAAGAAAAGCACGCTGCCTTTCATCAATACAGTCGAGAAAGCCCGCAGTACGGTCGATTTTATAAATTATTTGGCTGGCAAGGGACTCAGGCCGTTGGTCTTCTCTACCACGGTAAACGAGGAGGTCCGAGCCGTCCTGCGCAGCTCCAAGGGTTTATTCATTGACTTGTTCGACAGCTATATCCATGCCATTGAAGAGGAGCTGAATCAAAAGTCGACGCACGCTCAGGGCCGGGCGCACAGTGTTGCGGACACCCGTCGCTATGATGCTCGCATCGAGGCCATGAACTTTGCCATGGAGCATGATGATGGGCAGTCCACGCGAGATATGGGCAGTGCCCAGGTCATACTGATCGCGCCCTCACGTTGTGGCAAAACGCCGACCACCTTGTATCTGGCGCTGCAGTACGGCATTTTCGCTACCAATTTTCCGATAACCGAAGACGATTTGCAGGAGGGAAAGCTGCCCAAATCACTGGATGGGTATACAGACCGATGCTACGGTTTGACTTCTGATGCGGAAAAGCTGCACCAGATTCGCAGCGAAAGGCGACCGGGTTCTCAATATGCTTCTCTGGCGCAGTGTTCATTTGAACTCAGAGCCAGCGAGCGCTTGTATGAACGCCACAACATTCCCTATGTCAGCTCCGCAGCACGTTCGATCGAGGAAATTGCAGCTTTGATCATTCAGGAAAAAGAACTCCAACGCTAGATATTTGGCAGTCAGCCTATTCAGACGCGCGGGAAACCAAAAAAAGCTGGACGAAATTCGCTGAATATATTCTTGGCATTGGCCTGACGATTGGGCTGAAGCCAAAGAAGAGGGTCGCAATTTCACCCTGATTCTCAAACCAGTTGGCAATTCGGGCCTGTAATATTTGCCCTCCTGCCGCTTCATTCTGCACAGCAGACTACATTTCATTTGCACGCTTTTCATTACGGCTCAAACACGTGACGCAACGCAATTTTGACCGGGCGGGACTGTGGGTGCTGTGCTTGGCCGGATTTGTCAGCATGGCCTCGATGCGGCTGTGCGATCCGCTGCTACCGGCTTTCGGGACCAGCTTTGGTGTCTCAACCGGGGAAGCGGCGCTGACCGTCTCCTCCTTCGCGGTTGCCTACGGGTTATGCCTGTTGTTGTTTGGTCCGCTGGGAGATCGTTTCGGAAAATTTCGAGTGATCAGTATTGCGGTGCTGGGCTGTACTCTGGGCAACGCGCTGGCAGGGCTGACCAAAAGCTGGGAATGGCTGATTGCCGCGCGCTGTCTGTCAGGCGCTGCGGCTGCTGGCATCGTGCCTCTGACCTTGGCATGGGTCGGGGATTCAGTGGATTACCAGCGGCGTCAGGCAGTACTGGGCCAGGTGATGTTCGCGACACTGCTTGGCGTTTCTTTCGGACAATGGATGGCCGGTGCCTTGGCGGATGCCGGCAGCTGGCGCCTTGCCTTTCTCTTGCTTGCGGCGGCTTTTTTTGCCACTGGAACAACGATGGTGGCGATGTCAGGCAAGCGCCGCCATGGCGCGGGCGCCGCGGACGGCGGCGCCGCTTACGGCAAGAAAGTAAGTATCGTTCTGTCCAGTAAATGGGCGTGCTGGATACTGTTCCTGACCATTGTTGAAGGGGCCACCGCCTTCGCCAGCATGACTTTTATTCCAAGCTTCATGCACGAGGCGCACGGTCTGTCGCTCAAGGCAGCGGCTGGAATCGCCGCCTTGTTTGCTGCTGGAGGATTGCTCTATGCCGCTCTGGCGGGGCATATGGTGGCAATGCTAGGCGAGAGAGGTCTGACGCTTGCCGGTGCATCCATGCTTGGGATTTGTCTGATGCTCATGACCGTCCTGCCGAGCTGGCATTGGGCCATGCCCGCCTGCGTGATCGCAGGCATGGGCTTTACCATGCTCCATGCGACGCTCCAGACCCATGCCACGCAGATGGCACCCAGCGTGCGCGGAACTGCAGCAGCTCTGTTTGGAAGCTGTATCTTCCTAGGGCAGTCGATCGGCGTAGTTGCCGCCAGCGCTATCGTCGATTCTCATGGAACCGCTCTGGTGTTTCTGCTCTGCGGACCGGTGATCCTGACCATCGGAATCGGGTTCTCACGGAGCATAGGAGCTCGCAATAAATTACTGCTCGGCCCCGTACAGGGCTGCTTGAAGCAGGGCTAATCGTGGGACGGATCCGCTGTCTTGCTGCGCTGGACCAGCTGTAACGAGGGCTTCTCATTGCCATCGGTCCATTCGCGCACACAATCGCGCTGGTCGTTCTTGGCACGGTAGAGCGCAATGTCTGCATTGCCCACCAGTTGTTCCATGCTGGCGCTATCCAAGGGCGTGGCGCACACGACGCCAATGCTGCAGGTCACGGTGATTCGCCCCTTGATGTCGATTTTTTTTACGGCTTCGCGCAGATTTTCTGCTTGGGTCAGTGCATTGGAGCGGTTGGTGTCATACAGGAAAATTGCGAATTCTTCCCCGCCGAGGCGGCCGGCCAGATCGAGCGGGCGTCGCGCGTGATCCTGCACCACCCGTGCAATCTGACGCAGACATTCATCGCCTGCCTGGTGGCCGTAAGCGTCGTTGAATCGTTTGAAGTGATCAATGTCCAGGCCCAATACCGAAATATACCGGCCTTCGCGACGCGCCTGTGCCAGCAGCTTCTCACCGCGGGAATAGAAGCTGCGGTGATTGTAGGTGCCAGTGAGCGCGTCCAGTTCAGACATGGTCTGATAGAGCTGGCCGTTGAGCCAGGACAGACGTTGCCATTTCTCCTGCAGATAGCAGGCGATGCTGCCCAGAACGGCGGTGGCCACCAGGAAGAATGAATTTTCGAATATCTGCGATGGACTGTGTTTGGTGAACACCATGAGCAGCGGTGCGGTGAGCACCGTCAGCAGCGCGAGGATCGAGGCCTCACTCCAGACCAGGCCGAGAAGGAAGAAGTCGTAGAGGAGTTGAACGATGAGGTACTCGTAGGGCGCGTCGATCCCGCGTGCGGCAGCCATGCTGCTCACCAACAACATGCCGAAGGTATGGAACCAGGCCCCCATTCGTGCCACCGTCAGGGTGTAACGCCAGGGCTGCTGAGCATAGGTGGCCAGAAATAGCGCCAGATTGCCGGGAAGCGCAAAGGCCATCAGCGTTCCCCAGAGCAGAGGATCGGAGAAATTACGAACAGTCAGTGAGTCATGAATCAGGAATACGGCATACAGCACGGCGCCGAGCACCACCACGATTCTCTGCAGCATCAGCACCGACAGAGCGCGGTGTTTCAAGTAGCCCTGCTCCAGATCCCCGGAGAACGATAGCAGCATGGATCCCCAGCCATGATCCTGCCGCCGCTCCATTTGTTCGAGCGCATCTCTGACCCTTTTGGGGCCATAGCTCACATCGGGCGGGAGGTCGTGTCTCATTTCGTTCAGTGTCCAAATACCGTGCCGTGTTTGCGACTTCCTGACGAGAAAGTGCCGCAACAGGGGATAAAAGGCGCTTAAGATCGTCTAAAAGACGTTAAAAGTCTTCCGCTGCATCGGCGAAAGGCCATTTTTCCTGTATAAATTGTGCGCTGGATCACTTTTTTTCGGCCCATGGGCCGAATTCGCCCTTCGGTGCTGATGTCGGTCGTACAACCGCGCCTGCCAATAGCTGACAAAATTCGACCAATGTCGACGCACGGGGCTAAAAGATTGCATGTCTGGTGCTGCCGCCGGCCACGACGCGACCTATTGGGAAATCACCGCGCGTCCGGTCGTGGCCTGATCTCGGCGCAAGGCTTCGGCGACTGGCATTCGAGCGGCCTCGAGGGCCGGAAACAGGCCGCCGATGCAGCCGATGACGCCGGCCCGGACGATGCCCTGAAGCAGTAGCCCGGGTCTTCCTCTGAAGGCAAAAGCGACCTGGCTGAAGGTTTGAAATTTGAGCGTGGAAACGGTGTAGCAATTGAACACAAAGTAGGCTAACGCAGCCCCCAGCACGGATCAGAGCAGCGCCAGGATAAGCGCCTCGGTCAGGACGGAAACGACCATCGGCAAGCCCTTGAATCCAAGCGCACGCAGGGTCGCTATTCCAATCGCGGCTGGAGACTGCGGTATACATGGTGTTGAGCGCACCAAAAAAGGCGCCGATCCCCCTGATGGCAGCCACGGTATAACCGAGGATAGTGATGAACTTCTGCAGACCTTCCGAGCGCGAAGCGTAGTAGTCCGGTTCGCGCTGAACCCCAACATTGAGTCGGGGGTCTGTGGTGATGCGCTCCTTGAAGTCACGCAGGGTGGCGGGAGAGGCATCCTCCGACTGCGCAGTGACCGTGGCGTTAAACGTGGTTCGCAGTGCGGAGTGCAGGCTGGACAGATCTGCCCAGACTGCGGAATCGTGCACTTCACCGCCCGCCTCGAAAATGCCAACGAGCGGCCAGGCCCCATCGCGCACTTCAAGCAGATTGCCAATCTCAAGGCCCTGGTGCTGGCTCTGTGCACCGACACCGACCGCGACTCCCCGTTTGCCTTGTTCAAACATGTGGCGGCGATCAGCCTCACCTCGGGTCGTACCTGAAGCACGTCCGGCGTCGTGCCGCGCACCACCACATTTGCGCCAGTGGTTTGGCCTCGCTTGCGAACGTCGGTCAGGATGTAGAGCTCTGCTATCGCGATTGGCTTGCCGCCTGCTTTTTTTGATGCCCGGCAATTCACGTATGGTGTTCCATGTGTCTACCGAAAGGGCACTGGCGAGTTCCTCATTAGCGCCGGCCCGCATCAGCATGGCGCGCGGTCTGGCCTGCCGGTAGAGACCAGGGTGGTACGGAAGCCTTCCGGCTTCTGCCAGCTGAATCTGATTATCCGTCAACTGCGCTTTAACCGCCGCGAGCGGTGATCGGGCCAAAGCCATCTCTGCCCTGATATTGGAATCGTGAATGCCTGCAAGCACATCACCTTCCCTTACCTTAGCTTTGATCCTTCCTCGATCAGTAGCTCCGTGACCTTGCCCGTCATTTTGGAGGACACCGTCGCCCGTCGCCGCGGGATAACATAGCCCGAGGCATCCAGAGCAGTGGCTACGAGTGCCCGTGTGGTTCGCACATTCCGCGAAGTTAGTTCACGAAAATAGTGAAGTGTGCCTGCGAGCAGAATGATCCCTAGCAGGCCAAGCCCGATCCAGCGCCATATCGAGGGGCGCGGGTATTCGAAGGGTTAACGATCGATCTTGAGCTGATCGACCATTTCGGATTGTTCGCCACGCATCGACTCCTTTTAAGGAGACCTTGCTGGATTTGCACCGACCTTGCTGAGAATAGGGCGGGCTTCAGCGCCGTAGCGCCGCGGGAACTGGCCAGGCAGACCAAGAGGAGCAATGATGGGTTTCGCGCCGGGCCACTGTGATCGAGGCAGTTGGCCAGCGCTTGCATTGGCCCGGCCTAATCGAGTCGCGGCCCTTGGGTTTGCTAGCGTCTGTCTCTGGCCGAAGCTGCATGCGCTTGCAGACCTTCGGCGTCCGCAAGAGTCCCGGCGATATTCGCCAATTCCGAAGCGCCCTTTAGCGAGCACTCGATCAGACTTGTGCGCTTCTGAAATTCGTATACGCCCAGCGGACTCGCATAGCGTGCGGCTCGCGATGTCGGCAGCACGTGATTGGGCCCCGCGCAGTAGTCGCCGAAGGCCTCGGGAGTATGGCGACCCAGAAAAATGGCACCGGCGTGACGAATTTGCGGCAGCAAGGTGCGTGGCGAGTCGACCGCCAATTCAAGATGTTCAGGTGCGATCTGATTGGAGATATCCACCGCTTCTGCCAGTGATCGAACTTTGATCAGGGCGCCGCGACCGGCGATGGAGGCGCGAACGATCTTCGCACGGGGTAGCGTGCTGATTCGCTTCTCCATGGACGCGCTCACCCGGTTTAGAAAGTCAGCATCCGGACTCAGCAGAATCGATTGGGCATCTTCATCGTGCTCTGCCTGCGCAAACAGATCCATGGCTATCCAGTCCGGATTGCTGCCCGCCTCAGAGATGATGACGATCTCCGAGGGTCCGGCGATGGAATCTATGCCGACTTGACCAAAGGCGAGCCGCTTTGCAGCGGCAACATAGGCATTGCCTGGGCCGACAATTTTGTCGACGGCGGGGATCGTCTCGGTACCCCAGGCCAGGGCCGCGATGGCTTGTGCGCCGCCAATGCGAAACACTCGGTCAACCCCAGCCAGATATGCGGCGCCAAGCACTGCGGGGTTGCTGACACCGTCTGGCGTCGGCACCACCATGATGATCTCTGGCACACCGGCAATCTTGGCGGGCACCCCGTTCATCAAAACCGAGGAGGGATAGGCCGCTTTGCCGCCTGGCACGTAGATGCCCACCCGATCCAGCGGGGTGATCCGCTGTCCCAGCCGATTGGCCTGCCCATCTTCGTATTCAAAGTCTTCCAGAATCTGTTTCTGAGCGTAGTCGCTGATGCGTTCCTGCGCCTGCTTCAGCGCCGTCTGCAAGTCTGCCGGTAGACTGTCCCAGGCGGATTTCAGATCGCACGGGGCGATCTCCAGTTCTGTCGCGCTGGCCCAAGACGTACGATCAAAGCGATTGGTGTATTCCAGCAAAGCGGCGTCGCCGCGCGCTCTAAGCGTGGCCACAATTGCCGCAACATCATCGAGTACGTTCGCATCTTGCGCGCCCTCGCGATCCAGGAGTCGGCTCAGAGCCGCATCAAAATCTGCCGCGCTGCTATCGAGACGAGTGGTCTGCACCTCAGCCTCCCATGTCCCTGAGTTTGGACAGCAAGGACGTGATTGCGGCGTGCTTCATCTTCATCGAGGCCTTGTTTACCACCACGCGCGCGCTGACCTGGCAAATGGTCTCGGTTTCAGCCAGGCCATTAGCTTTGAGTGTGCCGCCGGTTGCGACCAGATCGACGATCAAATCCGCAAGCCCGACCAGCGGGGCCAGTTCCATCGAGCCGTAGAGTTTGATGATCTCAACCTGTTCGCCGCGCGCAGCAAAATGGCGGCGCGTGATTTCCGGATATTTTGTGGCAACGCGGATGCGGGCACCGGGAAGGCGAGAAGACTCCGAATCTTTTACTGCGGCAATCGAGAGGCGGCACTTAGCAATGCCCAGATCCAGGGGCTCATACAGAGCATCGCCCCCATGCTCCATCAACACGTCCTTGCCGGTAATGCCCATGTCTGCAGCACCGTGCTCCACATAGGTCGGCACGTCTGCTGGGCGAATGATCAGCAGGTGCAAATTGGGATCTTTGGATGGCACCCGCAGCAGGCGATCAATATCGCCCGCCGGGCCCATGCCCAGCCTTTCGAGCATGGGCAGGCTGTCTTCAAGAATGCGGCCTTTGGAAAGAGCCAGCGTCAGCGACGTCATGATGGGGTTCGGTCAAACGAAAAGGGCGGCAATTCTAACGGCTGAGCCGCCTGGGGACACGCTTTGGCCATGCCGACCTTAATTTTGGGGGAATCGAAAGCGACTTCTTGCCGACAGAAGTAAGGCCGGGGACGAGTGCAAAACAGCTTTGCCGGAGCTTATATGCGTGCCCTGTCGCGAGGTTCGCTGCTCCGGCGAGCTGGCCACTGGGGGGGCTATCGCAGGTGGCGCCACAAAAAACTGTAGGCAAGGGCGCTTTGGTAAGCGCGTTGCTTGTTATTGGCCGCACCGCCGTGTCCCCCTTCGATGTTCTCGTAGTACAAAACCGGCTGGCCGAACGCCATCAGGCGCGCGCTCATTTTGCGGGCATGCCCCGGGTGCACGCGGTCATCGCGTGTTGAAGTAGTAATCAAGGTCGGCGGATATTTCAGGTCTCTGCGAACATTTTGATAGGGCGAGTATTTCGCGATGTAGGCCCATTGGTCGGGATCATCGGGATTGCCGTATTCGCTCATCCAGCTGGCGCCAGCCAACAGCCGATGGTATCGGCGCATGTCCAGCAGGGGCACCTGGCAGACCACTGCGCCAAAGAGATCGGGGCGCTGGGTCAGTTGTACGCCGACCAGCAGGCCACCGTTGCTGCCGCCCTGAATGCCGAGATGTCTGGGCGAGGTGACGCCGCGCCGAGTCAGATCCTGGGCCACGGCAGAAAAGTCATCGTAGGCCCGCTGACGATTTTCCTTGATTGCGGCCAAGTGCCAGGGCGGCCCGAATTCACCGCCACCTCGAATATTGGCAACGACAAAAGTGCCACCACGCTCTAGCCAGGCGGCACCCACTGCGGGGTTATAGCCGGGCGTGAGTGATATTTCGAATCCACCATAGGCGTAGAGCAGGGTGGGATTTTTGCCGTCGGTGGCCTGATTCTTTTTGCTGACCTGAAAATAAGGGACGCGCGTACCGTCCTTTGACCTTGCATGACGCTGCACGATTTCCAGACCTTCAGTCTCGAAGAAGTGTGGCAGCAGCTTGATGTCCCGCTGTTTCGATTCACCGGTCCTGCCCAGCAGCAAGCGCGTGGGACTGAGATAATTCTCAACCGTGAGCAGGTAGGCATCGGACTGTTCGGTATTGAGCGGGAAGGCATTGGCCTCGCCAAACTCGGGTACGGCGACGTTCAGGCGTCGCCAGCTGGATTCAGAGCGGTTCATTGAAATCACCCGGCCACGAACCTGATCTAGAAGATTCAGCAGCAGACCGCTACGCGTTGCGCGAACGGACTCCAGGGAAATGCCCTGGCTTGGACTGAATAATATTTCGAACTTGCGATCACCTTCGATAAAGCGCAGCAGCGAAATCGCGATCAGGCTGCCCGCAGGATAGCTGTGTCCAGTGATCAGCCAGTCCTTGCGCAGATTCAGGATCATTTGGTCCTGAAACAAGTCCAGATCAGCATCACCGGGCACCTTGAGATGCTCGAGATAATCACCGACCCGAACAAAGTAGCGGTAGTCAAAAAAGGAGATGGCTCTGCGAATGATTTCTCGTTGTTTTCCCGGCGTGTTGTAAACCGCCATGTCGACTGCGACATCCGACTGTTCGCCCTGGTAGACCGTCTGTGCGGAAGAGACCGGAGTTCCGCGCTGCCACTGCTTGACGATGCGTGGATAGCCAGAATGGGTCAGGCTTTCCGGCCCCACATCGGTGGCGACCAGGACGCTGTTGATGTTGCGCCAAACGATGTCGTGCTTGGCTTCGACCAGACGGAAAGCGTCCTTTTCAACAAAGCGCATCGTTCGGGTATCAAATTCCCGGACAACATGGGCATCCGCACCTCCGCGCGAAAGTTTGATCAGGCAGCGCTCATACCTCGGATAGAGGCAGGTCTCACCTTTCCATACCCAGTTTTCGTTTTCGGCCGCGGCCAGTGCGTCCAGGTCGAGCACGGTTTCCCAGGCTGGCAGATCTTTGGCGTATTCGCTGAGCGAGGTCCGTCGCCACACGCCGCGGGGATGTTCGCGGTCTTTCCAGAAGTTGTAGAGCCAGTCGCCCTTCAGGCTGACTTGGGGAATGCGCTGATCCGAGTCGTAGATCGACAATAGTCGCTGATAAGTCGGCGCGAAATCAGGGGAGGATTCCAGCTCGGCCTTCGAATTCTTGTTCTGATCATTGACCCAATTCAGCGAACGCTCACTGTCGATCTCTTCAAGCCAGAGATAGGGGTCTGTAATTTCAAACGCAGACACTGATACAGGGATTGACAGGGCAGCAGCGAGCAGAAAGTGCTTTGCGGATTGCATCGAGTGTCGGCATGGAGGCGGGTCGAGGTTTCAAGGTAAACCGCGGGCTCGGGGAGAGCAATGCCGAAGGCCTTCGCGCGAACTCTGCTTTAGTCCAGCAGGCGCGAAACGCGTTTAATTCTTGCACCGAGGCTGGCAAATTTGCCTTCGATATTCTCGTAACCGCGATCCATGTGATAAATGCGGTCGATCAAGGTTTCGCCATCGGCGCAGAGCGCAGCAATCACCAGGCTGGCTGAGGCGCGCAGATCGGTTGCCATGATCGGGGCGCTGGTCAATCGCTCCTTGCCGGTCACAATGGCAGTATTGCCCTCGATCTGAATCTCCGCGCCGAGTCGCAGCAGTTCCTGCGCGTGCATGAAGCGATTTTCAAAAATCGTTTCGCGAATGGTGCTGGTCCCTTCAGCAAGACAATTCATGGCCATGAACTGGGCCTGCATATCGGTCGGGAAACCCGGGTGCGGCATGGTGTGCACATTGACCGCACGCGGTCGCTTGCCGTGCATGTCCGCTTCGACAAAATCATTGCCGGTCGCAATTTTTGCTCCCGCCTGCTGCAGCTTGACCAGCAGGGCATCGAGCATGGCCGGATCCGTCTTGCTGACGCGGACCTTGCCGCGCGTGGCAACCCCGGCAACCAGAAAAGTGCCGGTCTCGATGCGGTCGGCAACGACCGTATGTTGTGCAGATTTGAGCGCTTTGACCCCCTGAATGCGGATCGTCGTAGTGCCATCGCCGCTGATCTGCGCCCCCATGGCGCGAAGGCAGCGCGCGAGGTCAACGATTTCCGGTTCTCGAGCCGCATTCTCCAGAATGGTCTCGCCTTCGGCCAGGGTGGCAGCCATCATCAGATTTTCAGTACCGGTGACGGTGACAGTGTCAAAGACAATCCTCGCCCCTTTGAGCGTACTGGCCTTGGCATGGATAAAACCACCTTCGAGCTTGATCTCCGCGCCCATGGCCTCCAGGCCCATCAGGTGCAGATTGACCGGTCGCGCGCCGATCGCACAGCCGCCCGGCAGCGAAACATGGGCCTCGCCGCGTTTGGCCAGCAGTGGGCCAAGCACCAGAATCGACGCCCGCATGGTGCGCACCAGTTCATAGGGTGCGATGCAGGTGGAGATGGTTCGGGCGTTGATGACCCATTCGTGATCCGATGGATGCTCGACGCCCACGCCCATCTGGGTTAGCAGTTTGCGGGTGGTGCCGATATCCCAGAGTTTGGGTACATTGCTGATGTGCAGCGGTTCATCCGACAGGAGCGCGGCACAGAGAATCGGCAGGGCGGCATTTTTTGCCCCACTGGCAGCGACGTCGCCTTGCAGCGGCCCGTTGCCCTCGATGATGAATTTGTCCATGAGTCAGCTAATCCAGTGCGACGAAGCCGGGGGGTGTCTGCAAGGGGAGTGATTTTCCTGCAGGAATCAGATGGCGGTCGCCACACTCGTTTTGAGTGCAGGCCGCAGGCAATTATGTGGCCGCTCTTGTTTTGAGCTGAAGGGCATGAATTTCTCGACCCATCTTTTCGCCCAGAGTGGCATAGACCATTCGGTGTTGGGCTAGGGGCAATTTGCCGCTGAATTCCGGGCAGATGACTTCAGCCTCAAAGTGTTGGCCGTCGTCGCCGCGCACGGTGACTTCCGCGCCGGGCAGGCCGGCCAGGATCAGCTCTCTGATTTCTTCCTTCGTCATGATTTACTTTTTGCGCTTGGCCGAATGGGGCGGTTGATTGTAACGGGCCGGGGCTGTCCCAGTCAGTTCCTCAACTTGTAGCCGGTGCTGAGCATGATCATGCAGATTGTTGTACAGAGAACAAAAAACCCGGCAGACCAGCTCAGACTGATCCAGGGCGCGACGTCCGAGTAGCCAAAAAAACCGTAGCGGAAGCCGTCGATCATGTAGAAGAAGGGGTTCAGATGCGACACCGTATACCAGAGCGGCGGCAAGGAGTGCACCGAGTAGAAGACACCCGAAAGGAAGGATGCGGGGGCAATCACGAAGTTGGTCACCGAGGCGATGTGATCAAAGCGTTGGGCCACGATGCCGGTGATCAGGCCCAAGACAGCCAGCGTGCCGCCGGCCAGCAAAAACTGGGCGACCAGCATCAGCGGCGCTTCCACCGGCAAATCAACAAAAGGCATGGTCGCGGCAAGCATGGCGATGCCCACGATCGTCACCCGCAGCAGCGCGGCCAATACATAGGCGCAGAACCATTGCAGAGGGCCCAGCGGCGACATCAGCAGAAAGACCAGGTTGCCCATGAGCTTGGACTGGATAAGCGAAGAACTGGTATTGGCAAATGCGTTCTGGATGACCGTCATCATCACCAGCCCGGGAAGCAGGAACTGGGTATATGTAATGCCCTCATAAGCCGATGCCCGGCCCTGCATGGCCTGGGCAAAGACCAACAGGTACAAGATTGCCGTGATGACCGGCGCCCCAACGGTTTGCGCCATCACCGAAGTGAAACGCAGAATTTCTTTTTTGAGCAGCGTATAGAAGCCGATCTGATCCGGATTCACTGGGTCAGCTCCACGAAAATGTCTTCAAGATCCGGATCGCGGGTGTGAACATCTTCCACCGCGATGCCGGCACTGCGCAGCATGTCCAGCACCTTTCCCACGGGGTGGGTGCTGGTGTTGAGCTTGAGCTCAATAAAATGATTTTCTTCCGACGAGACCAGCGATTGCAGGTGATCTGGCAATGCCGAATTTTCAGGCAGTCGAACTTTCAGGAAGCGGAAGGGCTGTCTTGCCAACAAGGCAGGCGTCGATTCCAGCGCCTGAATTTCGCCGTGGTCAAGAATGGCAATTCGTTCACACATTTCCTGCGCTTCTTCCAGATAGTGCGTGGTCAGGACGACCGTCGTGCCATTGGCATGCAGGTCCCGCATGAACGCCCACAGCGTTCGTCTGAGTTCCACGTCTACGCCGGCCGTCGGTTCATCCAGGATCACAACCGGCGGTTTGTGCACGAGCGCTTGCGCAATGAGCACCCGTCGCTTCATGCCGCCCGAGAGTGAGCGCATCGTGGTATTGCGTTTGTCCCTGAGTTCAAGGCGTTCGAGCATTTCCTCAATCCAGGGCAATGCTTCGGCGCCACAGCCGTAATAGCCCGCCTGTATGCGCAGCACTTCGTGCACCTTGAAGAAGGGGTCGAAGACCAGTTCCTGGGGTACCACGCCGAGCTTCCTGCGCGCACTTCTGAAGTCGCGCACCGAGTCGTGCCCCATGACTGAAACCGCGCCGCTGTCCATTCGCGTCAATCCTGCAACGATGGAGATGAGCGTTGATTTGCCAGCACCGTTGGGTCCGAGCAAGCCAAAAAACTCGCCCTGTTTGATGTCGATATTTACTTTCTTGAGCGCCGCAAGCGATCCAAAGGATTTGCTGACGCTGTCAATGCGCAGGGCGCTTGGCGAGGGCGTATTCATGGGCGGCGGATTATACGGACTTGTCGCGAGCCGACATTCGACCGAGTTAGGATGGGCCATGAATACCGGGATTGTGTGGTTCAGGCGCGATCTGCGATTGGCAGATAATCCGGCACTCGGCGCGGCACTGGATCAGTGTGAAAAGGTTGTCACACTCTATATTCATGACCCCGAATCAGAAGCGCCGTGGTCGCCGGGCAGCGCAAGCCGCTGGTGGCTGCAAGGTTCACTTGGCGCGCTCGATCAGTCGCTTCGAGCCCTGGGGGGGCAACTTAGTCTTGCTGAGGGCGACAGTTTGGCGGTCTTGAAAGCGCTGCTTTCGAGCACCGGGGCGAGCGCGGTTTACTGGAATCGCTTATATGAGCCTGCGCTGATTGAGCGGGACGAACGCATCAAGGCTGCGCTTGAGGAAGGTGAGGTCCATGTCCAAAGCCATAACGGCGCCTTGTTGCTCGAGCCCTGGCAGATCAGGAACGGGTCGGGCAGGCCTTATCGCGTCTTTACTCCGTTCTGGCGCAAGGTCAATGGCGAACTGAGGGCGCAGTTGCAGAGCGGTCGCGCTCCGCAGCCGGTGCCGGATCGAATTCCAGCGCCATCAAAAATGCCGAAATCGCTCGCCTTGAAGCATTTGGGATTATCCACCAGTGTGTCCCGCGAGCAGGGTCTTGCCGGCCACTGGTGCCCCGGCGAAGCGGGTGCACGTGCCTTATTGGAGACTTTTGTCGACGAGCGCATGCTGGAATATTCCGCAGGTCGTGATATTCCCGCTCAACAGAGCACTTCGCGATTGTCTGCGGCCCTGCATTTTGGGGAATGTTCGCCGCTGCAGCTGCTCTGGGTGGCGGAATCTCATGCGGCCGGTGAGCCGGTCCCGGGTCTGGTCGCCAACACCGAACATTTTCTGCGCCAGCTCGGGTGGCGTGAATTTTCCCATCACTTGTTGTTTCACTTTCCTGAGACGGACAGAAAGCCGCTGATCTCCAGGTTCAATGACTTCGAATGGCGAAAGCCGGATGACTACGCGGCTGACCTGAAGGCCTGGCAAAGGGGGCTGACCGGGATTCCGATCGTGGATGCCGGCATGCGCCAGCTCAGGCAGAGCGGATGGATGCACAACCGAGTACGCATGATCGCGGCCAGTTTCCTGTGCAAGAACCTACTGATTCCCTGGCAGGAGGGTGCCCGCTGGTTCTGGGAAAATCTGGTGGACGCGGATCTGGCTAATAATTCGATGGGCTGGCAGTGGAGCGCGGGCAGCGGTGCTGATGCAGCGCCGTATTTCAGGGTTTTTAATCCGGTGCTGCAGTCGCGCAGATTTGATGTCGACGGATCCTATATTCGCCGCTGGGTTCCGGAGCTTGGCTCATTTCCGGACCGGGCTGTGCATGCACCGTGGGAGATGAAAAAGGAGGCGCTGGGTCCGTCCGGCCTCCTGATCGGGCGCGATTATCCCGAACCGATCGTCGATCTCCCAGCCTCGCGAAGGCGCGCACTGGATGTCTATCAGCGTATCTGATTTCCTCGCCAGGGCGCTTTCGCGCGCCGAATCAGGCACTGCGAGGCAAGTACTACCCATGTGCCGCCGCCTTGTCCGACGCCGTAATCCTCATGGCAAGCCTGCCTCAAGCGTGATGGCGGGTTTTAGGTCTCGGGGCTGATGGGCTCGCCGTTCAGTCCGAAAAGGCGGGCGATACCCGTGCTTGCTGGCGCGCGGATTCTGATTTCGTACAGGGACGAGGCCTGGTTTTCTTCCGGGTTGATTTCCGCCATGCGGGTGCCGGATTTTCGCGCCAGTTGGGCCAAGCCAGCCGCAGGCCAGACCACGCCTGAGGTGCCAATGGCCACGAACAGATCCGCGGTACTGATCAGCCCTTCAACGTGCTCAAAAACTTTGCTATCGACCGGGTCGCCAAACCAGGTGATGTCGGGCCGGAGCCATTGACCACATTCCGGGCAAGTTCTGTTGGCGTAGCTCGGGGTCTGACGATCATTGAACTGGCCGTGGGTTTCGCAGCGGGTTCGCCACAGCGAACCGTGTAGCTCGGCGGCGACGTCGACATTGGCGCGTTGCAGCAGGCCGTCGATGTTCTGCGTCACCACCGCAAGCTGCCGGTGCCCATGCTGCAACTGACTGATCAGGGCATGACCTGCGTGTGGCTGGCAGTCGAGAACCTTCTTGCGGCGCATCTCGTGAAAATCGAGCACGCCTTCAGGATTGGCCTCGAAGGCGCGCTGGCAGGCATAGTCTTCAAAGCGGTACTCGGCCCAGACACCGCCGCGCCCCCGATAGGTCGGCACCCCGGACTCGGCGCTCATGCCGGCTCCGGTAAAAAAGACCACTCGCCCGTAATCTTCCAGAATTAGCGCCGGTTCCATATCGGAAATCAAAAGCCTGTGATGCGAGCACCTTATACTTCCAGCCTGAATCGATACCTAACCTTATGAGCACAATTCACGATTTCCGGCACCTGGGCCGTCAAACCCTTGAGATCGAACGCGATGCGATCGCCGCATTGGTGGATCGCGTGGACGAGACCTTCGAGAAAGCCTGCACCCTGATGCTGAATTGCAAGGGCCGGGTCGTTGTGACCGGGATGGGCAAGTCCGGCCACATCGCCGGCAAGATTGCAGCCACGCTGGCGTCTACGGGCACGCCGGCGTTTTTTGTGCACCCGGGTGAGGCCAGTCATGGCGATCTCGGTATGGTGACGCGGCAGGATGTCGTTCTCGCGCTCAGCAATTCTGGTGAAACACCCGAGGTGCTGACCATACTGCCCTTGTTCAAGCGTATGGCCGCGCCGGTGATTGCCATGACCGGGAAGCCCCATTCCACGCTGGCCAAGGCGGCGGATGTCCATCTGGATGTGTCGGTCTCCAAGGAAGCCTGTCCGCTGAACTTGGCACCGACCGCGAGCACCACGGCCTGCCTGGCCATGGGTGATGCACTGGCAGTGTCATTGCTCGAAGCGCGTGGCTTTACGCCCGAGGACTTCGCTCTTTCGCACCCCGGCGGCGCGCTCGGTCGTCGTCTTCTGCTGCGTATCAGTGACGTTATGCGAAGCGGTGATCAGTTGCCCTGCGTGGCACCTGGGACACCGTTGACCGCCGCTCTGTTGGAGATGACGCGCAAGGGGCTGGGCATGACAGCAGTGCTCAACGCAGATCAGACCGTGGCCGGGATTTATACGGACGGTGATTTGCGACGCACACTCGACAATGGCCTGGATGTGCATGAACTCAGTATTGACAAGGTCATGACCCGAGGTGGTTATTCCGTGCTTGCCGATCATATGGCCGCCGAGGCGGTGCAGCAGATGGAGGAGCACAAGGTGTCTGTGCTGCTGGTCAAGGACGAGGCACAGCGCCTCATCGGCGTGGTGCATATGCACGATCTTCTACGTGCGGGAGTGGTCTGATGAGCGAGCCATCGACAACTGAAATCTGGTCGGCGGAGGTTCAGCGACGTGCGTCCAGGATTGCTTGTCTGTTTCTGGATATCGATGGCGTGATGACCGATTGCAAGTTATATCTGACCCCGGATGGCGAGGAGCTCAAAGCGGTCAATGTTCGGGATGGTTGGGGCATGAAGGCTCTGATGAAGGCCGGCGTCGAGGTTGCGGTTATTTCTGGCCGCCCTTCAGAGGCCATGCAGAAGAGACTTGAATGGCTGGGTCTCAAGTACATCGTGCTGGATACCGAGATCAAGCTCCCGGCTTATGAGCGCATTCGCGACGAATTGGGCCTGAGCGACGAGCAATGCGCAATGATGGGCGACGATGTACCTGATCTACCACTGATGATGCGCGTGGGCTTGGCGATGACGCCCGCGGACGCGCATCGCAAGGCAAAGGCTGCGGCTCACTATGTGAGTGAATCCAGCGGTGGCGCCGGGGCGATTCGCGATGCAGCTGATTTGATTCTTGAGGCAAGAATCGCGGCCCAATGATTCGCTATCTCGCCCCCCTGGTCGCCGCCACGCTGATGGCCGTGGTGCTGTTGACGCTCAGAGAGGACGCTAGGCCAACCATCTCTGAGGACTCTGGCGAGGAACAGGCTCGCCACCTTATCCGTGGTGCGAGCTGGAAAAGCCATGACGATGACGGCACCGTTCGCGTAACCGGCCGGGCAAACATCATTCGCTACTTTGACGACGAGTCGGCTCGGCTCGAAAATTTTTCGGTAAAAATCGAGGGGAGTGACGGTGGTCCCTGGGAAGCGCGAGCACCGAAAGGTTATTCTCCGCCACAAAACAGAAGCCTGCTGCATTTGTCGGGCGGAGTCGAAGGCGATGGGCACTGGCCAGATGGCGAGGCTCTGATCTTCAATACTGAAGATGTCTGGGTCGATTCGGTGGAAGATCTTCTGGTGACAGACGCCAAGGTCACCATGCGCAGTGCCAGTCGATTGGGACGAGCAAAGGGTCTCCGGATCAGCGGCAAGGAAGAGGCAGTTGTTTTGCAACATGATGTGGAGATTCACTATGTACTTCCCTGATGCAGGGGCAAACAAAAGGTCGACGGCGAAACCGCTTTTCTCTGGCGGCGCTGCTGCACTTCGAATCCGTCAGATTCGGTGCGGGGGGCTGCGTGCGCTTGCAGCGGGCTTGATCGTCGGCTTGCTGACGCAGTCTGCTCAAGCTCAAGTTTCATCAAGCAAAAAAGGCGGAGCCTTGCGCCCGACCGGGCCTGTGAAGATCCTGTCAGATCGAGCCGAATGGCAGAAAGGCGGCGCCATGGTCTACAGCGGAAACGTGCGTCTGGAATCGGGTGATCTCAAGCTCAGTGGCAAGCTGCTTAAACTCAAGCAAGGTGACGATGGTCAATTTGAAGCCACTGTGATCGGCGAGCCCGCTACCCTGGATCATGCTGGCATTGCCGGAGGCAGCAAGGATCGGCTCCAGCCCGTTTCGGCCCGAGCCAAGGAGTTGATTTACCGCTCGCGGACAGACACCGTGGAAATTCTAGGCGACGCCCGGCTGACCCGCGGGACCGATGTCATCAGAGGCGAAAGGGTTCGCTATGAAGTCGCGCAGCGGCGCATTCGCGCTGCGGGACAGGTCGAAATCGTCATTCAGCAGCCTGCGCGCACTGGCGCGGCGCAGGGTGAGACTGATTCCGATTTCGAAATTCTTGACGAGGATCCATTGCCGGATTTGACGCCCGCGATCGATGAAACAAGCGAAGAAATGCGCGGGCCATCGATCCCCGGGGCCAAGGTCGGAGCGCAGGACGCGCCCCGAGTGGAGTCGAAGAGCAAGTGAGTGAGGTTTCCATTCTCAGCGCCACTGGCCTGGTCAAGAAATACAAGCGACGTACCGTGGTGCGCGATGTTTCCGTTAGCCTCCGGGCCGGCGAAATCGTCGGACTTCTCGGACCCAACGGCGCGGGCAAAACCACCTCGTTTTACATGATCGTAGGCCTGGTCAAAGCAGACGGGGGGAAGATCGAACTCGACGGACAAGACATCACGAAGTTGCCCATGCATGCGCGCGCCCGGCTGGGCGTGGGCTATCTCCCACAGGAAGCGTCGGTATTTCGAAAGCTCAGCGTGGCCGATAATATTCTCGCCATTCTGGAGCTGCGCAAGGATTTGACCGCGAAAGACCGCAAATCGGAACTGGAGCGGCTGCTCGGTGATCTGCATATCGAGCACATCCGAGAGGGGATTGGTGAATCTCTCTCGGGCGGCGAGCGGCGGCGGGTCGAGATTGCCCGATCATTGGCAGCTAATCCCCGTTTCGTGTTGCTTGATGAGCCCTTCGCCGGGGTGGATCCGATCGCCGTCGGCGATATTCAGAATATTGTTCATCACTTGCGCGATCGCGGCATCGGCGTATTGATCACAGATCACAACGTTCGGGAGACGCTCGCCCTGTGCGAACGTGCTTATATTCTTGCCGAAGGGAGTGTTATCGCCGAGGGGCTGCCTACCGCGTTGCTCGAGAATGAGATCGTGCGCAAGGTCTATTTGGGCGAACAGTTCAAGCTGTAAATGATTAAATAAAACAATCAGGTGTAAAATAAATTTAATGCAGATAGGGCGACTTTCAGGGCAGTGCCTCCAGTCGCTCAAGCGACCGTTCGTCTCCGCTAACCGGACGAGCACGAAAAAGATTGAAGCAAAAGTCATACCTGCGTATAAAATCAGGGCATGGGTCGATTTGATCGCGTAACTGAATTGGAAATTTCGTGAAGCAGTCTCTGGCTTTACGACAGGGCATGGGGCTGACCATGACCCCCGCGCTGCAGCAGGCGATTCGCCTCCTGCAGCTCTCCACGCTAGACCTCGAAATGGAGATTCAGCAGGCTCTGGATTCCAATCTGATGCTGGAGGCGGACGAAGATGATTCCGATGCTCCCGAGTTCAGCATGGACGAGACGGCTACGCCCACTGACACCAATAGCGAGGGCGAGGGACCACTTGGAGAGGTCAAGGCAGAGGAGACGGTCCCGGAGGAGATGTCGGTCGATGTGGAATGGGAAGATGTTTTTGATGATCATCTCCCAGCCAGTCAATCGGCGAGTGCGGATGACAGCCTGCAAGATTATTTACAGGCTAACGCGCACGTCAGTGAGTCCTTGCAGGGCCATTTGATCGCGCAAGCGCGAGTCGCGGAGCTTGATCCCGTTGAGTCAGCGATCATGGCCCACCTCATCGACAGTGTTAACGAGCAGGGTTATCTCGAGGCGTGGGAAGAACTTTGTGAGCAACTCCTAGAGTTGTTGAGCGCGTCCAATCGTGATGTAGAGGCGGTATTAGAGCAACTTCAGGCCTTCGATCCAGCCGGGGTTGGCGCGCGTGACCTTTCTGAATGCATGCAAATTCAACTGCGGCAGATGCCGCGAAGCGTGCCTGGCCGGTGGGCGGCCATGGAGATTGTCGAGTGCGGGCTGGGCCTGATTGCCAAACGAGATCAGGCGGCGCTAGTGCGCGAGACGGGTCTGACTGCGGTGGATGTCGATCTGGGGCTGAGCCTGATTCGTAGCCTGCAGCCGCATCCCGGCGCTCCGTTCCAGGCTCATGAGTCCAGCTATCTGTCACCGGATGTGGTGGTTACCCGAGAAAAGGGCCGCTGGAAAGTCGCGCTCAACCCGGAACATACGCCGAAGCTGCGTATCAATCGTCAATATCAGGGCTTTATCAAGCGAGCTGATCAATCCAAGGAGCAAGTCGAACTCAAGCAACACCTGCAGGAAGCCCGCTATTTCATCAACAGTCTGGAATCTCGCAACGACACGATTCTACGTGTCGCGAGATGTGTGGTTGAAGAACAGCGCGCGTTTCTCGAATACGGGGAGGAGGCTATGAGACCGCTGGTCCTCAGAGACGTATCAGAAACCTTGGGGATTCACGAATCAACGGTGTCTCGGGCCACTGCCAACAAATATATGCTGACCCCACGCGGACTCTACGAACTTAAATATTTTTTCTCCAGTCACGTTGCCACCACGCAGGGTGGCATCGCATCCGCAACCGCGATACAGGCCATGATCAAGCGTCTGATCACTGCCGAAGAGCCCTTGCGTCCGCTGTCAGATTCCAATCTGGCTGAACTTTTGCTGGAAGAAGGGATCAAGGTAGCAAGACGCACCGTTGCCAAATACCGCGAGGCACTGAAGATTCCGCCCTCGCATGAACGGAAAGCGGCAGCTTGAACGCTGCTTGCGCACACAATTTTTTTGGGGTGAATACCCCCTTTTTGGAGGCATTGTCGATGAATTTAAACATCTCCGGTCACCATCTCGATCTGACCCCGCCGCTGCGCGAGTACGTCGAAACGAAACTCAAGCGAATTGAGAGACACTTTGATCACTTGATCAATACGGATGTCATCCTTTCAGTCGAGAAAATGCGACACAAGGCCGAGGCAACTGTTCACGCCAGCGGGACGGACATGCACGCGCAAGCGGTCGTTGATTCGGATATGTATGCTGCAATTGATGCGCTGATCGACAAGCTCGATCAGCAAACGCGTCGTCACAAGGAGAAGCTGCGCGATCACCGAGCCAAGGAATCGCTCAAGCGCACCGTCCAATAGCCTCCTCACTGGCAATCGAGCCCCGCTCAGGTCACTGAGCGGGGCTTTTTAGTTGGATCAGCAGTGAGTGGGGGGACATTTGCCGGCGACAGCCCTCATAATCATCGGCACGACGGCCTAGGGCCTTCCTGGAGCAGCAGTAGTAATGAATCTCACCGCAATCCTCAGTGCAGACCGCGTAGTCAGCGGCACGGCTGCCAACAGCAAGAAGAAAGCATTGGAGGCCTTGTCACATTTACTGAGTTCCGCTGTTCCGGGCCTGAATCAGGCCGAAGTCTTCAGCAGTCTGACGACAAGGGAGAGATTAGGCAGTACTGGATTGGGTCACGGTGTCGGGATTCCACATGGCCGCATCACTGGCATCAAGGACAGCATCGCTGCCTTTGTTCGGCTCAAGCATTCGGTCGATTACGATGCCAACGATGGAGATCCCGTGGATCTGGTATTTGGACTGTTAGTGCCCCAAGGTGCGGGTAAAGAGGATCTGGCCCATTTGTCGGAGATGGCTGAACTCTTTTCAGACTCCGAATTCTGCAATCAATTGCGCGCTGCACAAGATTCCACCGTCTTGTATGAACTATTGTGTGCATCTGCCCGATGAAGCTCATCATCGTTAGCGGCCTGTCTGGTGCCGGAAAAACGGTTGCCCTCAAACAGTACGAGGATCTGGGTTACGCAACGATCGACAACATCCCGCTAGCGCTGCTGGCGCCAATGATTTTCAGGCTGGCGGCCAAGAACGATCCGCGCTACCAGCGACTTGCCATCGGTCTGGACGCGCGCGAATCTGCTGCGGAAATCGCGCGCTTTCCTCAACATCTGACGCGGCTACGAAAACGAGGCGTAGAAGTTCACGTCTTGTTTCTCACCGCATCGGATGCAGTGATTTTGGAGCGTTATGGCGCGACGCGCCGACCGCATCCCCTGGCCGCAGGGCAAAAGTCACTTGCGGAGGCCATCGCCAGTGAACGCGATCTCATTTCGCCCATTGCCAATCTTGCTGATGAACCGCTGGATACATCGGAGATGAACCTCTACCAACTCCGTGAGGCTTTGCACGAGCGGCTGCCCGAAGCGGCACAAGGAAATCTGTCAGTGCAATTTCTGTCTTTCGGTTTCAAAAATGGCGTGCCCGGAGGCTGCGATTTTTTGTTCGATGTACGTTGCCTGCCCAACCCGCACTGGATACCAGATTTGCAACCTTTGACAGGCCGAGATCCACGCGTGATGGCGTGGTTCGATGAGCATGAAGCGGTGGGCCGGATGCTCAAGGACATCGGCGATTTTCTCGAGCCTTGGTTGTCGGTATTCAGGAAGCAGGAGCGCGCTTACGTCACCATCGGTATCGGTTGTACAGGCGGGCAGCACCGCAGCGTCTATCTCGTGGAAAAATTGCAGCAACGTTTTTGCTCTCAGTTTGAACCGGTCGTGAGCAAGCACAAAGAACTCCAATAGCCACAGTTCGACCCTTTTCAGAAATGATTTCCTGCCCGATTACTTCCGTTTCAAATTGACCAGCACGCCGAAGATTGCGGCGGTAAAGAGCATGAGCACGCCATACATTCCTGCGGGAACTGCCATGGTCGGGTTATTCAGAATGCTCGGGCTCAGGGCGATGGCCATGGCGATAGTCGCATTGTGTATGCCGACCTCCATTCCGATGGCGATGGCCTGGCGACGTTCCAGTCGAGTAATGAGCCCGGCTCCGTAGCCAATTCCCAAGCTGAGCAGATTGAAGCTCAGCACGGCGCCACCCAAAGTAGCGAAATACAGAGTGATTGTTGACCATTCTCTGTCAATTACCAGCGCGGCCATGAGCAGCAGCAGAAGACCCGAAAGAACCTTTGCAGGCTTGGCCATGCGAGCGGCGAGAGCGGGGAATCGGGTGCGAAGAAACATGCCCAGACCAACCGGACCGACGATAATTACGAAAACCTGGGCAATTTTACTGAACTGCGGCGGCACCGCCTGATCAGCAGCCAGAAAATAATGCATCGACAGGCCCAAGATGAGGGGCAGGGTCATCAGGGCAAGCAGAGAATTAATAGCGGTCAAGGTGATGTTGAGCGCGACGTCACCGTTTGAGACATGGCTGAATAAATTGGCCGTAATTCCGCCAGGTGTAGCGGAGCGCAGCATCAGACCCACTGCCAGATCAGGGGGCAGGGAATAGCCAATGACAATGGCAAAGCAGATTAGCGGAAGTATCAGCGTCTGGCAGACTAGTGCAATCAGCACGGCCTTGGGATAGACCAGAACACGACGAAAGTCATCAATGGTCAGAGACAGACCGAGGCTGAGCATGATCAGCCCCAGCGCGATGGTGAGGAACATCACCATCGAATTACGATGCCGCTGGCTTCAGGGATTTGCATGAGCCTCTCGGGTGTTGGACTTCTCTGCAGAACCGATTTCCTGACTAACTCTCCCAGCCGACGGCTGCGCGAACAGCCGCCTCTCGTTCGATCAGAGTCGCATAGCGTTTCTCGACTTCAGCTCGCTTTACTTTCATGGTCGGCGTCATCATGCCGTTGTCCACGGTCCAGGCATCATTCACGATCACGATTTTTGCAATTTGCTCATGCGCTTCGAGTTTCTTATTGACGAATTGCATGTCGGAGCTAAGTTCTTTTTCCAGAACATCTCTGCTCTTTCTCTGCGCAGTTCCCGGCAATAGAGAGACCAGCATCAGGGGCTGTTTGAGGCCCATACCTACCATGCACAATTGATCGATATCCGTGTTGCGAGTGAGCTGGCCTTCAATCGGGGCCGGCGAGACGTACTTGCCTTTCAGCGTTTTAAAAATGTCTTTTACGCGACCGGTGATGTAGACATAGCCGTCCTCATCGACTCGGCCCTTATCGCCGGTACGGAGATAGCCATCCTCGGTAAAGGTTTCCTTGGTTTTCTCGGGTTCCTTGTAGTATCCCGCCATCACGCCCGGGTGTTTGAACAGAATTTCTTCCTCGTCCGATAGTTTGAATCCGGAGTGTGGCAGCGGCTTGCCGACCGAACCCATTTTGCTCTGGCCTGGAATATTGGCGGTGGCATAGATGCTGTTTTCGGTCATGCCATAGCCTTGAAGAATATCCAGCCGCATATATTTTTTGAACCACTCCATCAGCGGAATGGGCAAAGGGGCTGCGCCGGAGAAGATGTAGTTGGCCTTGTGCAAGCCGAGGCCTTTGAGAATTTTCCGGCGGATGAATCCGCCGAGAATCGGGATTCCCATGAGACGGTCCAGTTTCTGCTCTGGCATTTTCCTGAGTATGGCTGCCTGGAAACGCCCGTAGACCAGTGGGACACCATAAAATCGGGTAGGCGCCACCTTAGGCAACTGCTCGGCCAGCTTTTCCAATTGCTCCAGAAAATGAACTTCACCGCCCAGGTACAGACTCAGCCCCAGTACCGCCCCGCGCTCGAAGGCATGTGCCAGTGGCAGGTAGGAGAAAAATCGCTCCTGACCTTTGGGCGGCATCAGGGACAAGGTTCCTTCAGAGGCAAAGGCTAGATTACCCCAGGTGATCATCACGCCTTTTGGATCGCCGGTGGTGCCCGAGGTATAGATCAGGCAGGCCATATCGTCTGGCGCAGGATTCTGGTAATCCTTCATAGGGTGTGCGCCCTCGATCACTTCATCCCAGGTACTGTCTCCTTTGGGCGAGTCTGCGTATGGGAAGGAGATTGTCTTGATTCCCGCCGGCAGCGCGCCGAGGAACTCGGCGTGATCGCTCATCGGCCCCAGAAAAAGAACCTTCGCTTCGCTGTGTTCGAGGATAAATTTCAGGGCACTTTCAGCTTGCTTGGGATATAGCCCGACCCCGACCAGACCAGCCAGTCCGCAAGCCATGTCGGCCAAAAACCAGTGTGCTGTGTTGCGTCCGGAGATGGCAACGCGATCTCCGCGCTGCAGGCCCATCGCCAGCAGGGCGCTAGCCATTTTGCGCGCTTCTTGTTCGGCCTCAGCCCAAGTCCACCTCAAGGTTTCTCCGTCCCGCGGCTGAACCAACCAAGTCTGGTTCGACCTCTCTTTCGACCATTTCAACAACATATCGACCGGTGTCATCAGTTCCGACATCGCAGCGCTCCCTGGATAATTTATGTATTGATGCGACGAATGCAGGGCATCAGTGTAATGCTGTGCGTTGCGGGATGGGCAGCCACGAGTGGACAATGCGCCCCGACCGAATTTGGAATGGAGCGATTTGTTTGAAGAAGAAAAAGCTGGGCCTGATTCTGGGTATTTTGTGCTTGGCGTATTTGGCCGCGTGGCCGGTATCGATCAGGCCAGTCGCTTGGCAGGCGGCTGAAAACCCGGGATATCGCGGACAGTTTGCCGAGAATGAGCGCCTGCGCGCGCTACAGCGTCTGGGCGACGGCAGTCTGCCGGGGCCGGAAGCCGTCGCATTCGGGCGGGCGGGTGAGTTGTACACCGGTCTGGAAGACGGCCGTGTTGTGAGGATTCCTGCGGATTTGAAATCCTGTCGCGTGCTCGGAAATACCGGTGGGCGACCGCTCGGGCTCAAGATCGATTCGCAGGGAAATGTGTTGGTCGCAGACGCGATTTCGGGTTTGCTGAGCTTGGACGCCGCCGGCGAAATGAAGATTCTTGCTGACCATGCTGATGGGATCCCGTTGAGGTTTCCGGATGATCTGGATATCGATGCCCAGGGCAGAATTTATTTCACTGACGCGTCATGGAAATTCGGCCTTCATGATCGGATGCTGGATGTATTGGAGCACGGCTCAGGGGGACGATTGCTGCGCTATGACCCGAACCGCGGCGAGGCAGTTGCGCTGCTGACTGATTTGAATTTTGCAAACGGAGTCGCTCTGGGTCCGGACGACGCCTTCATCCTGATCAACGAGACGACGGCTTATCGGGTCACGCGTTTCTGGCTCAAAGGTCCGAAAGCAGGAACGCGGGAAGTTTTTGCGGGCGGCCTGCCCGGGTTTCCGGACAACATTACCTTTAACGGCCGAGATCGCTTCTGGCTCGCCCTGGTCTCACCACGCTCTTCACTACTCGACTCACTGTCCGAGCGTCCCTTCTGGCGCACTGTTATCGCGCGATTACCCGCCTTTTTGCAACTTAAGCCGGCCGTTCGCGCGCATGTCGTCGGTCTTGATCTGGAAGGCAAGGTCATCGAACAATATCAGGACCCCTCCGCCAAAGCCTTCGGTCCGGTCACCAGTGTGATCGAGCACAATGGCGCTTTGTACTTGGGCAGTCTCTCTGACAGCGCGATCGCGCACGTGCTGCTCTCTGATCTGCGCAGCTCTGGTGGGCTCGATCGGCCGCACCCGTCGCCGGCACTGGACTGCAAGCCATAAAGGCTTCAGATCCGGAAGAAGCGCCGCGCGTTGGTCTCGCTCAAGGACTGAATTCGGACCAGGGTGTCGCCCCTGGCCTCGGCGATTTTCTGCGCCACATAGGGCAGAAAAGCGGGCTCATTTCGCCGTGCGTTTCGGGGGCGCTCCGCCTTGGGTAAATTGCGGGGCAGCAAGTAGGGCGCATCGGTTTCAATCATCAGTCGATCCGCTGGAATCTGCTTGACGATGTCAACGAGGGCTGTGCCGCGTCGTTCATCGCAAATCCATCCCGTGATGCCAATATGGCAATCGAGCGCCAGATAATCTTCGGCGGCTTGTGCGGTATCGGTAAAACAGTGGACGCAGACTTCGTTCAGGTGAGGGCGGAACTCGCGCAGAATGCCCAGAAAATCTTCATGAGCGTCACGCTGATGAAGAAAGACCGGCTTGCGCAGGCTTGCTGCGAGCTCGAGTTGCGCTCGCAGGGCTTTGCGTTGGGAATCTGGCTTTGACAGTGTTCGAAAATAATCTAATCCGCATTCTCCGAGCGAAACCACCGCTGGATTTCGCGCGATTTCGCGTATCGCGTGCGCGCAATCCTGGGACCAGTCATCGGCATGATGAGGATGCAGGCCAGCTGTGGTGAATAGTGACTTCTCGGGGTGCGCCGCGCAGATCTTCAGGGCCTGTTGCGCGCTCTCGATGGAACTGCCGGTGATCACAATGGCGCTCAAGCCCGCCTGCCAGGCCCGTTCAAGTACGGCCTCGCGGTCAGAGTTAAAGCTGTCGTGGGTAAGGTTGGCGCCGATATCAATCATAATTTACAGTTTGGTGAGAATCTTAAGGGATTCTGGCAAGAATCCTTATTCAGGGCCGAATGTGCAAGCGATCTTGGACGCAGCCTAAGTTAGACTCTCGGATTGTCGCCGTTTTAGTAGCAGATTATTGGGAGAGTGAGGCGCGTGCGGATAGGAGTTTTCTTGACTTTCCTTTGCTGGGCTGTGGCATCTTGGGCCCAGAGCGAGGGCGCGCCCGTGCGCTATATCAGCGACGAAATTTCGGTTACCCTCAGAAAGGGCGAGGGCATGAAGGCGCAGGTGTCTGCTCTGGTCAAGTCCGGTACTCGGGTGGAATTGCTCGAATCCGGGAAAGACAGCGGCTACGCCAAGGTCCGTATCGCCCCAGGGCGCGAGGGTTGGGTTTTGGCCAAATATCTTTCTGTAGAGCCGCCGGCACGGGAACGCATTGCAAACATGGCGGCCAAGTTGGCCGAGCAGCAAGCGCTGCTTCGCAAGCTCAGCGCCCAGAATGAGCGCTTGATCGAGTCAAATGCCGAGACGCAGGAAGAACCCCCTCTTGCTGCCGACAGCCTGGAAGATCATGAGTCAGCCAAACCTGTCATCGACACCATGACCGCTATCGGGCTTGTCATTGTGGGCGTGTTGATTGGGTTACTGGTACCGCTGCTGCCTGGTGTCGGTCGCCGTAAGAAATGGAATGCGAACCTATAATGATTCCGCTGGATATTCCGGCGCCCGGGGCAAGCGCGAGAGGTCTTATCGATGGTCCCGTAGGGGGCATCGAGTGTCTATTGACGGTCCCCGAAGGGGCAGTGAGCGGCATCGCCGTCACTTGCCATCCGCATCCGCTGTACGGCGGCGAAATGGGAAACAAGGTGGTGTACACCTTGGATTCGGTAGCGCAGAAATTGGGAATGGCGGCCATTCGCTTCAATTTTCGCGGTGTAGGTGCCAGTCAGGGAGAGCACGATCAGGCGCGAGGGGAAACCGAAGATTGCCTCACTGTGATCAGTTGGCTACGTGCGCAGTTCCCGGGAAAGAAGTTGCTTCTGATGGGATTTTCCTTTGGAAGCTTCGTCAGCCTTTCCGCTGCCGAGCGGGCCAAACCCGCCGTGCTTGTGAGCATTGCTCCGCCGTTTGGCAAATATTTCCCAGATGCGTCGCATCCATCCCACCCAGAATGTCCCTGGCTGATCATTCATTCTCGAGATGACGAAGTGGTCTCACACGAAGAAACGAGTCAGGTACTGGCAGGCTATGATCCCAAACCGCGCTTGTTGAGCGTCGACGGCGCAGGGCACTTCTTTCACGGTCGTCTGGGGGAGATTCGGACCCAGGTGAGGGGGTTCATTCAGGCGAACTGGGGCAATTGAGTCGGGGAAGCTGGGTTCTACACGAGCTATGCAGGCTGGTTACACTGTCGGTAGATACAATTTAATGAGAAAGTGTGATGTTCCTTGGGTGGTGCCGTCATTGGAGCCAAATCGTTCCTGCGCGCTTCCCGTGCTGCTCCGAGCTGGGTCTGGTTCACGGCTCTGATTAGCTTGGCTTACGACCTGAATCCGGATTCTGAAGCTATGTGGAAAAAATGGATCTCACGCCTCCAGAAAGAAGCGTCGACAGGTGAGGTGCACCCACCGCGCGAAATCGCCGCTGCCATCCTATTGCTCGAATGCGCGCGCGCAGATTTCGATCGCTCGGTTGCTGAAATTGACGCAGTAAGTGCCGCTCTTAGCCGCGAGTTCGGCCTAAGCGCCGATGAGCTGAAACGGATCATCGGTGATGCCGAGTCCGCTGCTGAGCAGGCTGTCTCGCTGTATGGACCGATATCGCGTTTGAATGAGGCCCTGAGCGGTCCAGAGAAGCGCGCGCTGATGCACTGTCTTTGGCAGGTGGCCTACGCAGATCACAACATTGATCCTCAGGAAGAACATCTGCTGCGCCAGATCGCCGACCTTATGCATATTCCTCACGCTGATTATATTCAGACCAAGCTCGAGGTTTGCGGGACCGCATGATGGCGAACATTAATAAGGGAGGCGCGGATCACTCAATTCAGAAGCGGCTGAAGCGCGCCTTTGGTGTTCAGATTGCGGTGCTCATTCTGGGGTGTACTGCGTTTGTCTGGATGCAGATCCAGCTGCGCGATGCACGGAGATGGACTGACGAAAGCGCCGAAACCATTGCCCTGATGGAGCAGCTGCGTGCAGACACATTTCGTCAGGTGTCAGGCCTCAGGGCTTATGCAATGACCGGACACAAATCATATTTGCAAGCTCAAGTCGAGGGCCGAGAAGACTACGACGCGTCGGTAGCCCGCCTGCAGAAGATTACGCAGCGCGATCCGGCTCAGGAGGCGCGCATGGTCGAATTATTGGAACTATTGCGGGATTGGCGCGACACGATCGCGGCGCCCGCCGTTGATCTGGCAAATCGCGGCGGCAAATTCAGCGACATTGCAACTGCGCTCACCAGCGTGGAGGCAGAATTGATTCTTCGTCGCGGCGTGAACTTGTTGGGCGAAATGCTGACCGCCGAACGCCGTTCACTGGCTACACGACAACAGCGCAACGAAATTTTTGCCCAGATCATGCTGGTTCTGATCGTCCTAATGGTCATTGTGGGCATCCTATTGGCGAGAGCCGCAATGCGTTCATTGCAAGGACTTATTGGACATCCTCTGGAGGAGCTCGCTCGATTGGTGCCCACGTTGGCCAGCGGTTATGAAGCCGAAATTCCATTTAAAGAACGTCACGACGAAATTGGGCAGCTGGCCATCGGCTTCAAGCAATTTAGAGATGCCAGTGTCGCTCAGCGACGTTCGAGCTGGGTTAGCGAACATTCCACGAACATTATCGCTCTGCTGCAGACCTGTGAAAACGAGAGTCAATTTGGCGAGGTCCTGTTGCGCGAACTCTGTCATTCGGTTGAGGCAGGTTATGCCCTTGCCTACCGCTGGGACGATAATGGCGATGCTCTGGAGTGGTGTGCGGCCTACGGACTGCCAGATGCCGCACTGACTGCCAAGCGTTTTCGGCGAGGGGAAGGGCTTATTGGGCAGGCCATGACCGAAGGTCGAATCATAGAGCTATGTCCGGTGCCCGAGGGCTATTCTAAAATAGTGTCCGGACTGGGTGCCGCGCCGCCTCAGGCCCTTATGTTTATGCCGCTGAGTGCGCGCGGCCATGTCATCGCCGTACTGGAAATTGGCTTGCTGAGACCGCCACGCGAGGATGATCGCGCCTTGCTCGATCAGGTTCTGGTGACTGTCGCCTTGGGTTGGGACGCTTTGTCGCGTGGTCTGCGAACCCGAGAATTGCTGCACGAGAGCCAGGCGCAGTCGGAGGAGTTGCAAGCATCTGAGGAAGCACTGCGCGTGCAGCAGGAGCAAATGCGGTCGGTCAACGAGGCTTTGAGTCGTCGTACTGAGCAGCTTGAAGCTCAGGGCAGGCAGCTCAAGTCTTCTGAAGAAAGTCTGCGCTCGCAGACCGAAGAGTTGCGTAGTATCAATGCCGCGCTTGAGGATAAAACAGAGGCGCTGCGGCAGAGGCAGAGTGAACTGGAGCTGGCTCGCGGAGCGGAAAAGAAAAGAGCTCTCGAACTCGAGCAGGCAAGTCGTTACAAGAGCGAGTTCCTGGCCAATATGTCCCACGAATTGCGCACGCCGCTCAACTCCATGCTGATCCTTTCAAGGACCTTGGCTGATAATTTTGATGGGCATCTGGACGAGGAAGAAATAGAGTCTGCGCGGATTATTCACGAGAGCGGCCAAAGCTTGCTTCAGCTGATCAACGACATTTTGGATCTGTCCAAGGTCGAGGCCGGTAAGATGGATTTCTATGCCGAAGACGTTGCGCTTGAAGAGCGCTTGCAGGCTCTGGTCAAGCGCTTCAAGCCACTGGCTGAAGAGAAGGGTCTGCAGTGTCAGCTCAGCTATGCGGCAGATATGCCAGCGACTCTCCATACCGATCCGAAACGACTCATGCAGATTCTGACCAATCTGCTCTCCAATGGATTTAAATTTACAGAGGCGGGTAGAGTTGACCTTATCGCTGAGCGCGTAGAAGGTGGTGTGGCGTTCAGCGTCAAGGACACTGGGATTGGCATCCCAGAGGAGCAATTGCAGCGCGTCTTCCAGGCCTTCGAGCAAGCTGACAGTAGTACCAGTCGGCGTTTTGGTGGAACTGGCCTGGGGCTCTCGATCGTCAATGGTCTGACTACACGGCTTGGCGGCGCGGTGCGAGTGAGTAGTGTCGAGGGGGAGGGTTCTACCTTCACCGTTTATCTCCCCCTAGCCCCGGAGCACGGGATCCCTGCGGCTGCCCAGACCGCCGAGGGATTAATGCACATTGCAGCGAGCAGCGATGCTTATGCGGATGACACGCAGGGCATGCCGCTGTTGACTGAAAAGGCCCATCCGACTGGGGCCCCGGTGGAAATCCCAAGGCCCGTCGCAGCTGACCTGGATGGCACCGAGGCAGCGGAATCTCCGGTGGGACCACCGGTCGTGCTGATCGTCGAAGACGAGGCCGATTTTGCTGAAGCTTTATCTACTATCGTATCCAAACGTGGACTTGAGGTGATGATTGCCAGAAACGGTTCTGAGGCCATTGCCATCGCCCGAAAACGGCAGTTATTCGCCGTGTTAATGGATCAGAACTTGCCGGACATGAATAACCCGGAATTGATCAAAATGTTGAAGAATAATCCGCATACCGCCGATGTGCCGATGCACGTGGTCTCCGGTCGCGGCAAGGAACCGGCGACGCCACTCGAGGATGTGAATGCGGCAAAGGCCAAGCCTGCTTCGGCGCCGCAAATTTTGCAGGTTCTGGATGAGATCGCCCCCGAACGGCGGGCTCACAGCCGCAAGATTTTGTTGCTGGTGCACGATGAGGAGAGAAGGGCAGCTCTATTTGATCTACTTGGTAAGCAACATATGGAGGTCATCGAATGCAGCAAGATAGAGGAGGGGCTGAAAATGCTGGAGGCCACTCCGATGGATGGGCTAGTGGTTGATCCGGATCTCCCTGATTCGGACGTACCACAGTTTCTTGCCCAGGTTGCGGACATGGACCAAGCGCCAGCGGTTGTAGTGTATGTATCGCGCGAGCTTTCAAATGATGAAACCCTTTCCCTGAGTGAGCACTCGCAAAGCATCGTGATGCATGGGGCACGTTCGCCAGAACGGCTGCTCGATGAAGTCACCTTGTTCCTACATGCGCTCGACCCGAATAAATTCTCAAAAGCGCGCACCGAGGAGCAGAAACACCCTGCCGCTGCGGACCTCGGAGGCAAGACGGTGTTAGTGGTGGACGACGATATGCGCAATGTATTCGCACTGTCCAAGGCATTGCGTTCACACGGATTGAACGTCGTCATGGCCCAGGATGGCCAAAAGGCGCTTGGTCAGCTCAAGGCGCGAAATGACATCGATATCGTTTTGATGGACATCATGATGCCAGGGATGGACGGCTATGAAACAACCCGACGGATTCGTGAGAATCCGGCATGGCTTGATTTGCCGATTATTGCGGTAACGGCAAAGGCCATGACGGGCGATCGTGATAAATGCATGGAGGCAGGCGCTAATGATTACTGCCCAAAGCCCATCGATGTAGACAGCCTGTTGTCGCAGATGCAGGGCTTGGTCTGATGCCCTTGAGGACGCTTCGCACGCATGCACGCTTCTGAACTGGTTGATATCGAGGTGGCCCTATTTCAGGAGGCAATAAAGCGGCGTTATGGCTACGATTTTTCCGGTTATGCAGAGGCTTCGTTCAAGCGACGCGTGATTGCGCTTAGGGAGTCTTTTGGATTCCGAACGGTCAGTCATCTAACCGAGCGGCTGATTTATGATCCGCTTCTGATCCGTGAAATCATTGGAAAACTTTCCGTGCCAGTCTCGGAAATGTTTCGGGATCCAATCGTATTCAGACATATTCGCGAAGAGGTCATTCCAATGCTCGCGACCTGGCCGAGTATTAATATCTGGATTGCCGGATGTGCGCAGGGTGAGGAGGTTTATTCTTTGTCTATCATCTTGCGCGAAAGTGGCCTGTACGACCGCGCGCATATTTTTGCCACGGACTTCAGTGACGATGCCCTAGCGCGGGCAGAGGAGGGCATCTATCCGCAGCGGGAGGCCAAGAAATTCTCCAAGAATTATCTGCTGTCAGGGGGCATAGGTTCATTGTCGGACTGGGTCACGACCGGGTATCAGCGAATTCGCGTCGATGCATCCCTGCGTCGGAATGTGACGTTCGCCAATCACAATCTGGTCAGCGATGGTGTATTCGGAGAGATGCAGCTGATTATGTGCCGCAATGTCCTCATCTATTTCAGTGATGATCTGCAGGATCGTGCACTGGGCTTATTTCGCGACAGTCTCGTCCACGGCGGATTCCTGTGTCTGGGTAGCCGTGAGAATCTGGAATACTCGGCTGTGTCGGCCGAGTTTTCTGCACTGGAAGGCAGTCGCGGAATCTTCAGACGCGGCAGCCGTGGCTGAGCGCAGATACAGGGCGGTCGTCATTGCGGCGTCGACCGGGGGGATCAGAGCCATTCGAATCGTACTCGGGGCGATCGATAAGAATTTTCCCCTGCCAATACTCGTGGTACAGCACACTTCTCCGGACGCGAATAATACGCTCGCTTCCGTCCTGGGTAGCGATTGCCGGCTGCCCACGATGACGGCTATTGCGAGGCAGCCGGTTGAGGGCGGGCGCGTCTACGTTGCTCCGCCCGCTTACCATATGTTGGTCGAGCGGGGCCCGCGCCTTGCTCTGAGTGTTGATGACCGCGTTTGCTATGTCCGTCCATCTGCCGATGTTCTGTTCGAAAGTGCTGCCGATGTTTGGGGGCAAGGCGTCATTGGCGTGATTCTCACCGGTGCGAATGAAGATGGTGCCAGAGGGCTGCAGGCGATTCGTAGCCGGAAAGGTCTGGGTATTATTCAGGATCCTGCCGAGGCAGAAATGGCAGCGATGCCACGTTCGGCTCTGGAGTTGGCCGGCGCAGATCATGTACTGCCACTTGTCGAGATCGGCTCACTGCTGAATCAGCTTTGCGTTTGAATACAATTCCTAGCATTCTCTACCTATCGATCACTGTGGAAAACCTTCTCAAATGACTGATCAGCAGGCAGCGACTGAACTACCAAAGATTCTCGTCGTGGACGATACCCCAGCCAATCTGATTGCAATGCGGCGGCTGCTGCGCAATACGCGTGCGACGATTATTGAAGCGTCGTCCGGGAACGAAGCTCTGGCTGCGTGTCTGGATCATGACTTCTCGTTGATTCTTCTGGATGTGCAGATGCCTGACATGGACGGCTTCGAAGTTGCGTCCATGCTGACTGAGGAAGACAGGACTCAGGATGTGCCGGTCATCTTTGTCACCGCCGCTTATGGTGATGATATGAATCGGCTCAAGGGCTATCGTTTCGGGGCAGTGGACTACATCGCGAAGCCGGTCAACGATGCCATTCTTCTGTCCAAAGTTCAGGTCTTTCTTGAACTGACGAATGCCCGAAAGGAAATGAGTCTGCTGCTCAAACAACTCGAGGAGCGCAACAATCTGCTGGAAAAGGAAGTTGCGGAGCGCAAGCGACTCGAGGAAGTGGCCCGGCATCAGGCTGGACACGATCCCCTGACTGGTCTGCCTAACCGATTGTTGTTCATGGATCGAATTGCAGAGGCAGCCAATCATTCCGAGCGCCGACGTGATCCTTCAGCTCTGCTTTACATCGACCTGGATGGGTTCAAGCCGGTCAATGACCGTTATGGACATGTCGTCGGCGATGAAGCATTGAAGATCGTCGCCAAGAGACTGCGGGATTCCACACGCAAGTCAGATACGTGCGCGCGCCTCGGTGGGGACGAATTTGCGGTAATCATGAGTGGTGCTCCAGCAGGAGCGGCGGAAGCCATGGCACAGAATCTGTGTGACAAGCTAAGAGAGCCATACGTTGTCAGTCAACCTGATGGCACTGAGGAGAAGCTCTCGCTCGGGGCCAGCATCGGCATCGCCATGTTTCCCGATCGAGACCTTGGTCAGGCTGACAAACTCAGTAGTATTGAGCGAATCGAGACACTGATCCGGTTCGCGGACCAGGCCATGTACGCAGCCAAGAAGGCGGGGCGCAACAATTACGTCCTGTCTGAGGGCTTCGCTGCGGTCTAAAGGCTTGCCGAGACCTACTCCCGGTAAAACTGCTGCAGGAATCGAATTTGCAGTGGGTAGGCCGCGCCCGCGGGCTTTACGCTGATGTCAAAGTTGAGCTTCTCGCCATTCTGAATTTCAAACTCGGCGATGAGGTCCTGCTGGCCAGACACCTCAATGGTCCGCCAGCGCAGAGTCTGACGTTGACCTGTGAGTCGACGCACGACGCCGCTGGCTACGGCGCTGATGGCTTTGCCTTGGATTGCCGAGTCCATTTGTCTGCGAGGGCTTAGTAAAATGATGGCGTGGCTCTTGCGGCGCTCAATACCGTATTGGCGTGCCACGTCTTCACCAAGGCTGTTGGAATTAATCGCTGAGTAGTGCACCAGGAGGCCCTGCTCCGTCACCGTGCCAGCTCCGAAGGCGCAGCCAAACCAGAGCAGCAGAAAGCCTTTGAGCGCATTCGCGGCAAGTGGCTTCAAGCCTCGTCCTCCAGAAGATAGAGCGCGACTTCTGCAAACAGGTTCGGCCAAGCCCTAATGCGCTTGCCCTGGCGCAAGGCATTGTCCAGCAGACTGCGGTGGAGGCAGGTCCAGTGCCTGGCCGCGCATAAAGCTTCAAAGTCATTGACCGTGCAGAGGTGAATATTGGGTGAGTCGTACCATTGGTCTGGTAATGCTGCGGTCTTGGGCATCCGTCCGCCCAGCAGTTGCATGCGGACCCGCCAGTGACCGAAATTAGGGAATGTCACGATGGCTCGGCGGCCTACTCGGAGAATTTCCGTCAATGCCTGGTCTGGTCGTGCCAGAGCCTGCAAGGTTTGCGTCAGCACCACGTAATCGAAGGAATCGGTTTCAAAGTCGGTCAGTCCGGAATCCACGTCAGCCTGAATCACATTGACGCCGCGAGCGACGCAGGCACTGAGCTTGGTGGGATCAATTTCCAGCCCGTAGCCGCGCACATGACGCGTGCGCGCCAGATGATCCAGCAAGTCGCCGTCGCCGCAGCCGATATCCAGAATGCGACTGCCTGGTTCAATCCACTCGCTGATGACGGCTAGGTCGGGGCGCAGACTGCCCTCGGCACTGGTGGCTGGTAGAGTCATGATGGCGTCGCCTTGCACTGGACGGCAATCCGATCCAGATAATTGCTCAGCACCTTGTGGTATTCCGGGATCGGCATCAGGAAATCGTCGTGTCCGAGTTGTGAGTCGATCTCGGCATAGCTGACATTTCGGTCGGCCTGCACCAAGGCCTTGACGATCTCGCGTGACCGCTCCGGTGAGAATCGCCAGTCGCTGGAAAAAGCGATGACCAGAAAGTGCGCTCTTGCACGCCGTAATGCATCTGCCAGTGAATCCGAAAACTCTCGTGCAGGATCAAAGTAATCCAATGCCTTGGTCATCAACAGATAAGTGTTGGCATCAAAGCGATCTACAAAACTCTGACCCTGGTGGCGCAGATAGTTTTCGACTTCGAATTCGGCGTCGAAATTGAACGCAGGCGTCGCCAAGCGCAGTTCACTGCCAAAACGTCGGCGCATGGCCGCATCAGACAGATAGGTGATGTGCCCGAGCATGCGCGCGAGCTTGAGACCTCGTGAAGGCACTACGCCGTGTTCGTAAAAATGCCCGCCATGAAAATCGGGATCGGACATGATGGCCTGCCGCGCAATTTCGTTGAAAGCGATGTTCTGTGCTGAGAGTTTCGGCGCAGCAGCGATAACGCAGGCATTGCGGATTCTTTCGGGAAAATCAATGCTCCACTGCAAGACCTGCATGCCACCGAGCGAACCACCGATCGCGGCCGCCCACTGACTAATTTGCAGGTGATCGCTCAGTGCAACTTGTGAGCGAACCCAGTCACGGACTGTCAGCAGGGGGAAATCCGGCCCCCACAGTTTTCCAGATTCCGGATTCTGCGTGTTGGGCCCGGTCGAGCCATGGCAGCCGCCAAGATTGTTCAGGCTGACCACGAAAAATTTAGCAGTGTCGATCGGCTTTCCCGGACCAATGCAGTTGTCCCACCAGCCTGGTTTCTTCTGGTCCACGGTATGGTATCCGGCGGCGCGATGATCGCCGGACAGGGCATGGCAAATGAGCACCGCATTACTTCTTGCAGCGTTGAGCCTGCCATATGTTTCAATCATCAACTCGTATTCGGGCAGGCTGCGCCCGCAGTCGAGCTTAAGTGGTGAGTTGATCTTGATCCGCTCAGGTGTCACCAGCCCGACGCTATCAGGAGGAAAGCTGGCATTCGGGCCTGTCATTGGCGTCGTTGCGCCCATCAGCCAAGCACGCCGGCTCTGAACAGATTGGGCAGCGGAATCAGCATGACCAGAACCTGTAGCCCGATAATGGCAAACAGTGGCGACAGATCCAGACCGGCAATCGACGGAATAATGCGTCTTATCGGCCGCAGCAGGGGCTCACTCAGGCTCCAGAGAATGGCTGAGGCCGGATTGTTCACGCCGGGTCCGAACCAGGAGAGGATAGCGAAGAAGGTCAGTACAACAGTGTAGAGGTTGGCCGTCAGCACCAGAATTTTCAGTGCTGCATAGAGAATTGAGGGCGGGAATGAAAGGCTTGCGCCGAGCAGTAGTAGCGTAATGTGAATCTGAAGCACAGCCAGCAGTAGCAGAAACAGCAGGGCTGCGGTATCCAGTCGCCGCCAGCGCGGAATGACATTGCGAAAGGGTGCCAGAAAGGGCTGGGTGATGGTCCACACCAGCTGTGAGACAGGGTTGTAGAAATCCGCGCGCACCCAGGCAAGGACCACCCGGAGGATGACGGCACCCAGATAGAGATTGAGCAGGGTGCTGATCAGGTAATACAGAGCGTTGCTTGCGTTTGCGCCCATGAGGAAATTTCTTTTGTTGGTTAATCGGAGGGTGTATTGCCCGATGCGGCATCAAATGCATCGCCCAACTCGGCCGAGCGGTGGGCAGCGGCGCTCAGCGCCGACGAAATGATGGGGCGCCATCCCGCATTTTCCAGACTGGCTATTGCAGCTTCGGTCGTCCCGCCTTTGGATGTCACGTTGGCGCGCATCGCCGCGATATCTTCGCTGCTCTTCTCGATCATTCTGGCCGCGCCAACGCAGGTCTGTGCTGCTAATTTAGCGGAGATTTCAGTCGATAAGCCGAGTTCTTGCCCCGCTTCGCGCATGGCTTCCACCAGCAAAAAAAAGTAGGCCGGCCCCGAACCGGATACCGCGGTGACTGCGTCCAGGTCTCTTTCTGATTCCAGCCAGACGATTTCCCCGGCGGCTTTGAGAACGGTCTCGGCGCGCTGACGTGCAATCGCCGGCGTTTCCGGCCCGGCATAGAGTCCGGAAATGCCGCAGCCGTAGAGGGCTGGGGTATTGGGCATTGTCCGCACGCAATGCACCTGCTCGCCCAGCGCCGCACGCAAGACACCAAGGCGGACGCCAGCCGCAATTGAGAGCACGGTAACGCCGTCATCAACCCTGAGATGCCGGAGCGCCTCACCCATCTGCTGTGGTTTGACCGCGAGCACCACGGTGCTGGCACCTTCCACGATATTCTGCGCTGTGGCTCCGACTCGCACGCCGTATTGCCCGCGAAGATACTTCGCGCGCTGCGCGGAAGGCTCGCACACTGCGATGCAATCCTTGGGGTGGCCGGCAGCCAGCAGGCCGCTAATCAGGCTTGCTGCCATGTTTCCGCCACCGATAAATGCAACTACTTCAGCCATCAGAGCATTGGGGATAAGGATCGGGCCGCTATGATACGGCCCCTGAACCTATAAGAGGTCGGTAAAAGTACCCGGATTTGAACGTGACTCATAATAAAATCAAGCCAGTCATAGGCGGAAGCGCCCCTGCAAAGCTGGCACAGAGCTATTCCAAGCGTATTGAAGACGCATCCACCAGGGTGTATGCCGTAGCGCTCCGAACGCCGCTGCAGGCGGCGCCACGCATGTCTGGGCGCATGGGGAACCAATTGCTGCTCAAGCGGGAAGATCTGCAGCCGGTGCATTCCTTCAAACTACGCGGTGCTTTCAACAAGATTGCGCGTCTGGACGAAGAGCGCCGTAGGCGAGGGGTCATCTGCGCCTCGGCTGGAAATCACGCTCAGGGCGTGGCCCTGGCAGCGAAAACGCTGGGCATTCGCGCATGGATCGTGATGCCGCGCACCACTCCGGGTATCAAGGTTGAATCCGTGCGCATGCTCGGCGCCAAGACGATCTTGCACGCGGACACCTATGACGAGGCGCAGGCCCATGCGGAAATGCTGGCGGCCGAGCGTGGAATGACCCTGATTCACCCCTATGATGATGCGGACGTCATTGCGGGGCAGGGGACCGTCGCGCGAGAAGTGCTGGAGCAACTCAAGGAACACGACGTGCGGCAGTTGGATGCCATTTTCGTGTGTACTGGTGGCGGTGGGCTGCTTGCCGGTGTGGCTGCCTGGATCAAGCATGTCAGTCCTCGAACCCGGGTGATCTCTGTGGAGCCAGAAGATTCGGATTGTATGGCCGCCGCATTCGAAGCCGGACGTCGCGTCAATTTGGCGCAAGTCGGCCTGTTTGCCGATGGGGTTGCCGTGCGCAAGGCAGGCAAAGAGCCCTTTCGTGTCGCAAAGCAGCTCGTAGACGAATGCATGCGGGTATCGGTGGACGAGATTTGCGCCGCTATCCGCGATCTCTTCTACGAGCATCGCGCTGTGCCGGAGCCAGCCGGAGCGCTGGCGGTGGCTGGAGCGAAGCGCTGGGTGCTCGAAAACGGGGTCAGTGGAAAAAATCTCTGCGCCATTGTGTCTGGAGCCAACGTCAATTTTGATCGACTACGGCACATTGCTGAGCGCGCCGAGTTGGGTGATGAGGCTGAAGCCTTGCTTGCGGTCACCATTGACGAGAAGCCAGGCAGTTTTAAAAAATTTCTGCGCCAGATCGGGCGACGCCCGATCACCGAATTCAATTACCGCTATTCTTCGGAAAAACAGGCCCACGTGTTCGTCGGCATCCGACTCAGCGAAGGCGAGTCAGAGCACGCCCAAGTGCTGGAAGAATTGCGCGAAAAAGGCTATCCGGTAGTAGATATGTCTCGCAATGAAATGGCCAAGATGCATGTGCGCTTTATGGTGGGGGGGCGCGCACCGGGGCTAAGCAGCGAGCGACTATTTCGATTCGAATTTCCAGAGCGACCGGGCGCCTGCCTGAATTTTCTCAGCGCTGTTGGCAGTCAGTGGAACATTTCCATGTTTCATTACCGCAATCACGGTGCAGCTTATGGCCGAGTGCTATGCGGTCTTCAGGTCCCGCAAGGAGAGTTGGGCAAATGCCGTCGATCCCTTGAGGAGCTGGGATATCCGTATTGGGAAGAGACTGAGAATCCAGCATATGAGTTGTTTCTAGGTACTTCCCAAAACGGCGCCTGAGCCGGTGGTATTTCGCTGGCTCATAAACCGGGCGGTGCATTTGCCAGCTTGCATAGCGACTTCCAGTGTGCCGCGCTTATCGGTACCACCGAGAGTCGTGTGCCGCGTTCAAGAATGCGCAATCCCTTGAACTTGTCCTCTTGGCTCCGCAGTGTCTCAAGCAGCACAGGCTCCTTGAATTTGCATTTGAACTTGACGTCTACCAGCAGCCAGCGCGGTTCTTCCTTTTTTGATTTGGGATCATAGTGATGATTGGTCGGATCAAACTGAGTCGGGTCCGGATAGGCGCGCGAAATAATTTCCATCGCGCCGTAGATGCCCGGCTTGGGACAACTTGAGTGGTAGAAAAAGGAGAGATCGCCCGGCTGCATGGCGTCCCGCATCATGTTGCGCACCTGGTAATTTCGAATGCCGTCCCAGGGCTCTGTTTTATTCGGCCGGTTCTTCAGATCATCTATTGAAAACGACTCGGGTTCGGACTTCATTAACCAGTAGGCCATCGATTAATTCCTTTTTATTGCAATAAGGCGCAGTCCTTCCTCGGTGCAGACTGCATTCAGCGTCTGGTCCCAGGGCTCCTGCGGGATTTCGGCGGCTTCCTGACAAGTGAACGCAAGCCCAATGCAGAAAGGTCGCGGGCGTTGCCGCGCTAGCCAGCGATCATAATAGCCGCCGCCGCTACCCAGCCGTCCGCCGCGCCGGTCAAACGCGAGCAAGGGGAGAATCACAACATCAATTCGACGCGTCTCGAAGCGGACGGGTGTGGGTTGCTTCAAACCATATCTTGCCTTGCGAAGGCCCTGTCGGCTGCGGTAGCAGGCCATGCGCATCGAACCCTGAGTGCTGCTGGAAACCATTGGTACGCTGGTATGGGCTCCGCGACGTTGCAAACAGGCAAGCAAGAAGGTGGTATCGACTTCGGACGCAGTAGAAAGATAGGCTGCGATACACAGCTTCTTCTGCCGCAGGCGGTGGTATGCGAGAAGTTGACGCGCGGCCCGGCGTGATTTGCATCGCCGTTGCGCGCGTGTCAGCTCTTGTCTTTTTTCTCTGGCGAGAGCACGTTGCCGCGCTTTGTCCTCATTCAGAACTGAATTCAAGGTGCCTCCCGCAGCGCTCGTTGCGTGCCCGAGTCCTTGAGACGAGGTCTCAAGTGGGTGCCGTACCTAATCATTGGGCTTCCCGCCGAAATCGCGGGCCTGCTCGCCAGAAAAGGATCAAGCTCCCTGGGTGTCAAAATTAGGCTCAAGGGGCTTAGAGCACGCTTGAACGCAACGGAAGGCAGGTCAAGAATAGCACTCCCCTTGAATGCAGTGTGCATATCGCTCAAGCGTTTCTTGTTCTGAAGCCTTATTCGAGAGCGAGCGTGGAATCGATATCCAAGCGAAGCTGTTTGACCCGTTCGACGGTTGCATTATCTTGCGGCAAAACTTTATCGGATCCCTTGAACTCAAGCAGTTCACGGGCGAGATTCAGCGCGGCCATGACGGCAATTCTTTCTGCGCCGAGCGCTTTCCCACGTTTGCGAATGGCGGTCATGCGATCGTTGAGGAAATCAGCTGATGCCACCAGCGCCTCGTGCTCCTCCTGTGGGCAGAGCACCGTGTATTCGCGGCCCATGATGCGCACGGTCACACTCATGTTTTCCGAATCGTTGGACGATGCGCGCGGGCTCATGCGTTTTCCTCCGAATCTTCTTCTGACTCGAGTCTGCGGACCCGGTCGACGACACCCTCGATACGGCGACGCAACTCTCCGTTGAGCGCAGTCAGCCGATCGCGCTCCTGTATGGCGCGTTTGAGTTCCAATCGTGATTGCCGGTATGCCGTGACTAATTTCTGCACGCGGCCTTCAAGTTGTTCAAGTTCAGCGTCTAGCACTGCCACGCTTTGAGTTTCCGGATTGAACCGCAAGTATAGCCCGAGCCAGTAGGCAAATAGCGACTGACTCCACAACTCGGGTGATCGCCAGGCCCGTACTCTTCCCGCTTATGGCGGGAAGAGTACTTTCTGCAACGGCATCAGAGCTGCTTTTTCGCCTAGCGCACGATCAGGAATAGTGCGCCATTACCGCGTCGTACGTGGAGCAGAAGTTGTCCTTCCTTGATGCCCGCTAGTTTTTCGAATTCCGCCATAGATTCAATACGCTGGCGGTTGACGGCGATTACGATGTCTTCCGGACGCAGGCCGGTGCGAGCGGCAGGGGATCCGCGTTCGACTTTCTGTACCAAGACGCCCGTAGTTTCGCTGCTCTTGCTGGTTGCGTCGTCCAGTGGTGCAAATGTCGCGCCGGCAAGGGCGGGATGAAGATTCTCCCCTTTCGATGCCTGATCGGTATTTTTGCCGACTTTTACCGTGACTTCTTTCATCTTGCCTTCGCGCAGCAGTTTGAGTTTGACCTTTTCACCAACGCGCATCAGGCCCACTGCATTCCGCAGTTGCGTAAAGCTCTGCACTTCGCGCCCATTCGCTTCCAGAATAATGTCCTCCGGCTTGAGGCCGGCTTTCTCGGCCGGTGAATCCGGCACCACCTGAGCCACCACAGCGCCGCGTGCGGAGGGGAGCCCAAAGGCCTTGGCGAGATCAGGTGTGACATCCTGCCCCACCACTCCGATCCGGCCTCGTTGTACCGAGCCGTGCTCGATGAGCTGTTTCATCACTGCGCGCGCCTGATTGATCGGGATCGCGAAGCCGATGCCGATGTTTCCGCCCGAACGCGAAAGAATATTGGAAGGGACGCCGATCAGTTCGCCATTGAGGTTGACCAGTGCGCCACCGGAGTTGCCCGGATTGATGGAGGCATCGGTCTGGATAAATTCCTCGTAACCGCCTCCGCTGATCCCGGTACTGCGGCCAACGGCGCTGACAATGCCCGAGGTGACCGTTTGACGCAGGCCAAATGGGGAGCCAATAGCAACCACAAAATCTCCGACTTCGGCCTGATCGGAATCCCCCATGGGAATGGCGATCAGGTTTTCCGCCTTGATTTTCAGAACGGCAACATCGGTTTCAGGATCACGCCCGACTAGTTCGGCATCGAATTCACGGTCGTCGCTGAGGCGAACCTTGATTTCCTCCGCTTGCTCAACCACATGGTTATTGGTGATGACATATCCTTTCTTGGCGTCTACGATGACCCCAGAGCCGGTGGATTGCGCCTCACGTTCACGCGGCTGCTCCTGCTGGCCCGGACCCTCAAAAAATCGTCTGAAAAACGGGTCCTGCATCAGCGGATTCTGAATCTCGACCTTGGAGGTCACAGAGATGTTGACGACCGCGGGCATCACTTTCTTGAGCATCGGTGATAGCGAGGGCGTACCTTTGATCAGCGGAACGGCGATGTCGGCCCGGGCGGGTTCGGATACGGAGGCCAGAAACAGATAGGATCCGGCGGAGATGGCCAGCGCCAGTGGGGCAATGATTTTCAGCACGATTGATCGTGACATCGGGTTCCCTTTGTATAAAGTATTTGTTGGTGCGAACGCTGCTTATGACCGTGCCGCGGCCCAAGAGTTTCGGAAAGCCGCCAATTGCTACAAAAGGCGAATGCGCGGATTCAGGCTGTAGCGCCCGGTAAGGGTGGCGGAAGCCAGCACCTGACCCTTGATGGCCTCCTGTACCTGGGCTGCTGTAAACGCACCTTCTACGGGGCATCTTTCCAGTTTCGTGGCATGTAGCTCGAAACGGTAATGATGGGTGACACTGTCATTCCAGGGGGGGCAAGGTCCATCGTAGCCAAAGTATTGCCCACCCATCTCGGCATCTCCATCGAACCAGTGGGTATAGTCATTGATGCCTTGGCGCGAGCCTTCGGGGCCAGCGGGCTTGTCCTTGCCTTTTGCGGTGACACCGCGCGAACACGCACCTTCGGCAATCTCGTCGGTATCCGGGGAGATGTCCACCATCACCCAATGCGTAAATGCGGTGCGCGGTAGCTTCAGTGGCACTTCTCGATCCTCCTTGTTGACGTCGTCGGGCTTGGACGGCACGTCGGGATCAAGGCACAGCAAGACCAGACTCTTGGTTCCCTCAGGGAGGTTGCTCCAGGACAGCCCCGGATTGAGATTTTCAGAGAGCCGAACGTGACTCTTGGGCGCCTTGACGGCAAATGCGCATCGGCCCGGAATCAGGCCCCCATGCTCAAACGACTTGCTGGTGAGCTTCATCTCGATCTTTTCCTGTCGGTGTTCGTTGTTATATTTGCCCAGCGTCTCGCCACGATACCGGCTCATCAATTTGAACCTAGGCAAGTGCCAAGATTATCAACCCCTGCGACTCGCCGTCAGCCCCCCGGGTCGCCGAACTGACCTGACCTTAGGGCGCGGAGGCCGTAAAGGCCTTCCTGCTGAATGCGGAGCTCAGCCGGGCCATGCCAAGGCCGAGCCGCTCGGCCAGAGGCTTGCGTATCTCATAGCTCACTTCGAAGACTTCCGCATCTTCGACTCTGCGCAGCAAGTAGTCATCGCTGCTGCAAAGTTCATCAACCAATTTCAGTTCCGCAGCGCGAGTGCCGAACCAGTGCTCGCCCGTGGCGACTTTTTCCAGATCTAGCGCGGGTCGGTGCTCCGAAACAAAGGACTTGAACAGGGTGTGCGTGTCTTCGAGATCTTCTTTGAATTTGGCACGATCCGCATCGGTATTCTCACCAAAGAGGGTCAGGGTGCGTTTGTATTCGCCTGCTGTATGCAACTCCAGATCAATGTCATTGCGCTTAAGCAGGCGGTTGAAATTGGGAATCTGCGCCACCACGCCAATTGAACCGATCACGGCAAATGGCGCAGCGAGAATGCGATCCGCGACGCAGGCCATGAGGTAGCCCCCGCTGGCGGCAACTTTGTCGACCGCAACCGTCAGCCGGATGCCGCGCGCACGAATGCGCGCCAGCTGTGAGGCCGCTAGGCCATAGGCGTGAACCAGTCCGCCCGAACTCTCCAGCCGGAGTAGCACCTCGTCGCTGGGCCGGGCAATCTGCAATAAGGCACTGATTTCTTCACGCAGGCTATTGACCGCATGGGCCTGAATATCGCCATCGAACTCGAGAACGAACACCCTGGATTTGGGGGACTCACCGCGCTTGCGTGCCTTTGCCGCTGATTTCTCCTCCGTTTTGCGCTCTTTCTGTAGTTTTTTGAGCTCCTGGTCGTCCAGGACTTCAAAATTCAGGGTGTCGGCCATGTCGCGCAGGCGATGTCCCACGTTGCGCACTTTCAGGTGATCGGCCGATTGTTCCTTGGCAGTTCTGACCAGGGAGAAAAGGTTGGCCGCTAGGAACAGGATGGCCGCAACCATCGTCACAGATTTTGCCAGAAACAGGCCGTACTCGGCCAAAAACTCGATCACAATGTGAAACTCCAAATTAGGATTAGGATTCAGGGAAAATTAAGGCGTATTTGTAAACCATGCGCCCGGTTTGCTTTCCGGCCCAATTCCAAGGATTAGGGGATTGTCGCAAGGCATGGCAGCATGCCTATAATAGTCGCGGTACCGCCCGAGTCGGGCAATAAAATTGAATTTTAGAATTGAATCCAGGGGATTTAGGCAAATGAATAAGCTGATTGGGGCAGGTGTGCTCGCAGCCGCGTTGGGCGTTTCGTCGCAAGCTTTGGCCGGCGATCAGTATCAGGAGATGCGTCCGTACTTCTCCGGACTCTATAGCCATGTCTTCGAAGAAGATGACCGCGATGATCTCGTAGGTGGCACGCCTGAGACCATATCCAAGGGCAAGGGTGTGCAGCTGGGTGTGGGTAAGGCGATCAACCGCTGGTTCGGTATTGAGCTTTCTGCATTTGCGCATAATTATACTGGCCGCACGGCTGGTGGTCCGGATATGGAAGATTACGGTGCCAAGCTGGACGCGCTGTTTTTCTACAGCCGTAACCCCTCATTCTCCCCTTACTTCGGTATTGGTGCCGGTGGAATCCGCACCGGCATCAAGAGTCAGAACAACGTCTCCACAGACCCATTTGCTGATGTCGGCATCGGCATGATGAAGTTCTTTGAACTTTGGGGACAGGAAATGGGTTTCCGCACTGATCTGCGCTACCGTCAGATTTTCTTTGGTGACGACGCCTTTGGGGGTGCGAATCAGGACGACGTCGGCGAAGCAGTGTTGAATGTCGGCTTTGTCGTTCCGCTCGGAGCCAAGCCTTATGTCGCGCCAGCCGCACCCGCACCTGCTGCCTGTGCAGATAGTGATGGTGATGGCGTTTGTGATTCGGCCGACCTCTGCCCCGAAACACCCAAGGGCGTGGCGGTGGATAGCAAGGGCTGCCCAACAGAGAAAACTGTCAAGGGCGATCCGAATCAGAAGTTCGAAGACGTACATTTCGCCTTCGACAAGTCTGAGCTGAGCGACTATGCACGGTCCTTGCTGGACAACGCCGCCAGCGTCATTGAGGAACTGAGCAAACAGTATCCAAGTCTCAAGGTGAACATCTCCGGCCACACGGACTGGGTCGGCACCGATGGTTACAATCAGGGGCTGTCAGAGCGACGCGCCGTAGTGGTCAAGCAGTACCTGCTGCGCAAGGGCGTTGACGGCGCACGAATCAGCACCCAAGCTTACGGTGAGACACGACCCAAGGCTTCTAACTCCAATGCTGAAGGTCGCGCTCTGAATCGTCGTGCAGAGGTTCGCACGAGCGAAAAGTGAGCGGGGCGTCGTAAATAAATAAAGCCCCGCCTAAGCGCGGGGCTTTTTTTTGTACTCTCCCGTTTTCAAATTGAGTCAGATTATCGGCTCGGGACCGTGAGTAGAGAATTGATGATCCAGACAGGAATGTACGCACGAAGAATCAAGATACTGTTGATGATTTTTGTGTCGACTCTTGCCTGGACTGGGCATGGCATTGCGTCTGACGACGACACTGTTTTTGATGGCGACGCCGATGGCGTTGCTGATCAGCAAGATCTCTGTCTGGATAGTGTGCCGGGCGTGCCGGTCGATCGGAGAGGCTGCTCTCTGGCCGAAGACGAGGACGGAGACGGCATTTCTGATCGTGCTGACGCGTGTCCCTTTTCTCCAGAAAATGCAGTAATCGACGATCAGGGTTGCGCTCTGGATGAAGACATTGACGGTGTGGCCGATGGCATCGATCGTTGTCCAGCTACCCCTTTTTCAACAGTCGTCAATGCTCTGGGTTGTGCCCCCGGCCAGCTAGCTAGCGCACAATTGCGCGAGCCAGGTCCAGGTCTTGTCGCGGGCCCGGTAGCAACACGCCCGCCGCCGCCAGCGGTGGTGCAGAGCCCCTCTTCAAAACCGCGCGCTAGGTCCGTGGCACAGGCATCACGCGAATCGATGGCGGGGGCGGGGGCGGTGGCACCGTCGCCACCGCGCGTCATTCTTGTTCCCTTTGCCGACGGTGAAGCGGTCCTGAACGGAAGCGCCGCAATCGATGAGGCGGTGGAAGTCTATGGCAGCACGCTACGGGAGCTTCCCCACGCAGTACTGCTGATCAGCGGCCATTCTGATCCGGTGGCAGATGGGAGCGCGGGGCGAGGCTTGGCGGCCAGCAGGGCGGTTACGGTTCGGCGGGAATTGCTGGCCCGCGGATTGGCCCAACGACAACTTCACATGCAGGTGGCAGGTGCCGCAGAACCGCGCTCGTCAGCGGAATTTTCTGCAGCAAAAGCGCGCGCGGAGATCCGCCTGCTGAATGGCGGCGAAATCGCCCCGGTTCCAGCCAATGCACCCTCTGAAATTCCCGCCGAGACGCCTGCTTTGTCCTCACCCAGTCCCAAGGTGCCAGCGCCGCCCTCACTGCGAATAGATTTCAGACCCTACAGCGCCTTTCTAGAGCCAGAGGACAGGGCGGCCCTGGATAAATTCGCGAAAGACGTTCTCGCCAGAAAAGGTCTGGACCTTGTCATGGTGACCGGGGCAATCGGAGAGAATGAGACCGGCAGAGCTGCGCATCGGCTCGCAGAGAGCCGGGCGGCAACCGTACGCGCTTATCTGGTTTCAGCCGGCGTGCGGCTGAGTGATGTGCGACTGGCTCCGGGTGCAGCTGATAATGCAGGCTCGGGTAATGGCGCGCGCGTCGAGCTGCAAGTGATTCAGCGCTAAAGCGTGGATAGGCGGATCGTTAACGGGGCGGTGCAAGCAGTTCAGGAGAGTGCAGTGCTGGCATGATCTTTCTTACGCGATCTTGCCTAGCCTCAAGCTCATGCGCATTCAGTCGTGGAATTGTGGACCAGTCCGTGCTGTGCTTACTTAGTAGAGAAGCGATGCAGTTGATGTGATCGACCTGATCATTGAGTGCGGGGATATAACGCAGGGCCTCGCCGCCCGCTGCAGTAAAGTCGTCGGCGTATCGAATCGCGACCTCTTCCAGCGTTTCCAGGCAGTCCGCAGAGAAGCCAGGGCAGATCACGTCCAGCTTGCGTTGGCCTGTGCGGGCCAGCTGCGGTATGACCAGATCAGAATAAGGCTGCAGCCAGGGCTGCCGCCCCAGGCGCGACTGAAAACTGATCGACCAGTCACGCTGCTGCAATTGCAGCCGCTCTGCTAGAAGTCGTGCCGTCTTGTGACATTGGCAGAAATAGGGATCGCCTTTCTCAAGATATTTGCGCGGAATTGAATGAAAGGACATCAGTAAATGATCGCCGCGTCCTGCCGCAAGCCAATGTGATTCGACGCTCTTCGCGAGTGCCTGGATATAGCTCGGCTCATCGTGGTAACTATTGATGGTGCGAATCTCTGGTAGCCAGCGGCGCCTGCCGAGGGCCGCAAAGAGTGCATCCATCGTTGCGGCCGTCGTCGTGCCCGAATACTGAGGGTACAGAGGCAATATCAGAACCTTTCCTACGCCTTGGGACTCGAGTTTGCTCAGCGCGTTGTCGATGGAGGGCTCACCGTAGGTCATGGCCAATTCAACTGCCGGGTCCTCGCCAAGGATTTTCTGTACTGCCTTGGCTTGTCTTCGCGATATCGCCATCAGCGGCGATCCGTCTTCGCCCCAAACCTTGGCGTAGGCATGCACAAGTTTTCGCGGGCGAAATGGCAGAATGAAACCATACAGAATAGGAAGCCACAGGAGTCGCGGTAATTCAACGACTCGCTGATCCGAAAGAAACTGCCTCAAGTAAGCGCGAATTGCGCTGGCAGTAGGCGCTTGAGGCGTTCCGAGATTGACCAACAGCACACCTGTTCGTGCCTGCGCGCTATGTGCTTGTTCCATGTCTTTGTCCATCAGGAAGCCTTGCGTGCGATCTGACCGCTATTGAGCCGTGCGAAATAATCGTGCCAAGCTTGCATCGCTTTGGAGCCGAGAATGGCCAAAATTGGAAGATTTACAGCCAGCATGAAGCCCAAAGCAACCGTTGAAAGAGTGTCCACTTCTCTGGCCGTTCGGATGAAGCCAGTACAAGTAATGGCCACGAGCAGGCACCAGAACACACGATAGTGACGCACGCTGGTATCACCGCCGCCGAAGTAGCGAACGCATTGTTCGCCGTAATAGCCATAGGTAATGATGGTGGAAAAGCCAAACAGCCAGACCGCCAGCGTGACCATCCACTTGCCTAGGCCGGGCTGGGCCTGGTCAAATGCTTTCGCAGTCAGCGTGGACGCACCATAGTCCGCAAAGATTCCCGACTCTGCCAATTCGGGGATTTTGTCGCTGACTACCGAATCCCAGGTGACCTCCAGTCCAATATCTGTATGCTGAACCCTTCCGTAGATACGTTGGCGCTCCCGGTCGATATTGGCGACCACAAAGACCTGATCCTGCTTGGCAAGATCCTCATCGTCTGCGGGCTGTAGATCTGTCGGCGAGAGCTGCCATTTGTTGTTTTCCGCCAAGGTAAACGTTGGGGGCTCGATCCATTGCTGGTCCGGAGCACGATTCCAAAGTCCGCTCGAGAGGATAACCAGGGCGGTGATCGTACACACGATCAGAGTGTCAATCAGCGGCTCCAGTCCAGCGACCACACCTTCGGTAACCGGCTCGTTGGTTTTGACCGCGCTGTGCGCGATGGGCGCGGTTCCCAGACCAGACTCTGACGAAAACAGGGCGCGCTTCATTCCGAAAATGAAGGCCATGCCAAGGCTCGCTCCGGTAAATGCGCCAAGTGCTTCGGTCGGTGCAAATGCAGATGCAAAGATAAGGCGGAAAATACCAGGAAGCTGGTCAATATTACCGGCCAACACATAGAGTCCAGCAAAAACATAAACGACACACATGAGCGGGACCAGTTTATCGGCCGTCGCGCCGATTCGCTTGACGCCGCCGATGAGAACTACCGCCACCAGTGCAGCCAGAATCAGGCCGCTGATCCAGCTCGGAACATCAAAATAGGCGTGTGTGGTGTGGCCGATGCTCCAAGCCTGAAACATATTGCCGCCCGTCACGGCGAAGGTGAAAACGGATAGGCAGAAGAATCCACCTGCGATCTTGGCGATCTTGCCCCAGCCCGGTCCCAACTTGGCTAAACCATTTCGACAGACGTACATGGCACCGCCGTGCGGATCCTCGGGGTCGGAAGTGTCGCGGTAAAGCATCGACAGAGTGACTTCCGCGCTTTTAAGCGCCATCCCGAGCAGGCCAACGACCCACATCCATAACACTGCACCGGGCCCACCGTACTGCACCGCAATGGCTACCCCTGCGATATTGCCCAGGCCTACAGTCCCGGAGAGTGCAGCGGATAGCGCCTGGAAGTGGGTGAGCGCACCTTTGCCCGATGCCGTGTTGATGCCGCGCCCGGTGATTAGCGCGACGCCATGCGTTAAGGATCGGTACTGGGAAAACCCGCTCCAGAAGGTGAAGAGCACCGCCATGACGAGTAGAGAGATCAGCACGGGAACCGACAGCATTACGGCATTGATCGCGTCTAGCGTAGAAAAAAAGGTTTCCAAAATATCCATTTCCTTCGATTTTTCAAATCAGTCCGGCGGAGCTTAAAAGAATCCATGCCAGGCAGACGGGTGCGACAAAGCGCAGCAGCAGGAGCCAGCCTTGTATCCAGGCAGCAGGCGTTCGGTCATGGGTCGATAACTCGGCAGCAGCCCCGTCCGACCATTTCCAGCCCACGAATAATGAAGAGAGCAGCGCGCCCATGGGGAGCATATAGTTGGTTGCCGCGTGGTCCATCAGATCAAAAAACGAGCGGTCAAGAATATGAAAATTCGAGAGGTGGCCAAATGACAGGGACGAGGGGATTGCCAGCGCGAAGCACAGCAGCGCGCAGGCAATGACCGCGTTTCTTCGCGATAACTGATGTTCGTCGACCAAATAAGCGACGGTGGGTTCAAGAATGGAGATGGCGGAAGTCAGCGCAGCGATCGCCAGCAGAACGAAGAAGGCGACGCCAAAGAATACGCCGCCGGACATGGAAGCAAAGATGGCCGGCAGGGTGATAAAGGTCAGGCCCGGCCCTGCTGCGGGATCAAAGCCAAAAGAAAATACGATGCTCATCACCATCAAGCCAGCCAATACTGAAACCACGAGATCAAGACTGACTACGGCAGCGGTAGTAGAAGGAATACGCGAATCCCGGCGCAGATAGGACCCATAGGTGAGCATGCAGCCCATGCCCAGACTCAGGGAGAAAAAGGCCTGAGCCAGAGCCGCGCCAAAGGTGGCCACGCTGACTTTCGAGAAATCGGGGCTCAGGAAAAAATTGAGTCCCTCCGTAGCCCCCGGCAAGGTAACGGCGCGCAGAGTCAGGCCCAGCAGCAGCAGGAACAGGGTTGGCATCAAAAATTTGCTGAAGCGCTCTATGCCTTTGGATATTCCGCCGGCAACGACAGTAGCAACGCCGGCCATGAACAGGGCCGCATAGGCCAGCGGATGCAGTGCGGAGCTGATGAATTGATCGAAGGTGCCAGCTAGAATCGTGGGATCTGTCGAGGCGAGTATTCCGCGCAACATGAAACCGATATAAGCCAGCGTCCAGCCGGCGACGACGGTGTAGAAAGACAGAATGACAAACCCGGAAAGGACACCGAGAAACCCCAGAGGTCTCCACATCGGTCCGCCCAATAGTGAGAATGCACCAACGGGATTGCGCCGGGTAGCGCGGCCGACAGCAATCTCGGACATTGCAAGCGACATGCCGAAGATCGCAACGATGGCGATATAGATCAGCAAAAAGGCGCCACCACCGTTTTCCCCCATCACATAGGGAAAACGCCAGATATTGCCTAGGCCGACGGCCGAGCCGGCAGCCGCCATGACGAATCCGAAGCGGCTGCCCCATAACTCGCGGTTTTCTGCGCCTTTCAAGCCTGCACATCTCCCTGAAATGATCACCGCACGCGACGGCAGATTATTTTTCGGGACCTATGTTACCTGCGTCGGCAAAGGCTTGAGCCGCTGATCGCAAATTTTCGCGATCAGTGACGAGCCACGCTAGCGCGCGAGAATGGCTGTGATCCCCAGACCACCTGCCGCACAAATCGAGATCAATCCGCGACCACCGCGATTCTCGTCAATGATTTTCGCGAGAGTGGCAATGATGCGACCGCCGGTCGCCGCAAAGGGGTGCCCCAGCGCGACCGAGCTGCCGCGGATGTTCAGGCGATTGCGATCAATCGCGCCCAGAGCCTTGGGCAGGCCCAGCTGATTCTTGCAGAAGGATTTGTCTTCCCAGGCGGCGAGGGTGCACAGGACCTGCGCGGCGAAGGCCTCGTGGATTTCGTAGAAATCGAAATCCTGCAGGCTCAGGCCAGCGCGTTCAAGCATACGCGGTACGGCGTAGGCGGGCGCCATGAGCAGACCCTCCTTGCCGGTCGCGAAATCAACGGCCGCCGTTTCGCAGTGAGTCAGGTAGGCCTGCGGTTCGAGACCGCGAGCGGCGGCCCAATCCTCGCTGCTGAGCAGCACCGCGGAAGCGCCGTCGGTAAGCGGAGTGGAATTGCCGGCAGTGAGCGTTCCGCTGCCTTTTTTGTCGTAAGCGGGTTTCAGGGTGGCCAGCTTTTCTAGGCTGGTTTCCGCCCGCAGATTATTGTCGCGATCCAGCTTGCCAAAGGGCACAAGCAGGTCGCTGTAAAAGCCGGAGTCATATGCCGCAGCGGCCTTGGTGTGAGATTCAAATGCCAGTTGATCCTGCGCTTCACGACTGATGTTCCAGGTCTTGGCCATTTCCTCGCAGTGCTGGCCCATGCTTTTTTTTGTGCGCGGCTCCGTAACGCCAGGAATAGACGGGGCAATCATGCTCGGGCGGAATTTAGAGAGCGCCTTGAGTTTTTGCCCACTGGTTTTGGCTCGATTGGCCTCCAGCAGAATCTTGCGCAGTTTTTCATTGACGCCGATGGGCGCATCGGAAGTTGTATCAACGCCACCGGCAATGCCCGCTTCAATCTGCCCGAGCGCGATTTTGTTGCCGATATTGACGGCCGCCTGCATGCCTGTTCCACAGGCCATCTGAACGTCAAATGCCGGAGTCTCCGGCGACAAGCCCGAAGAAAGCACCGACTCGCGGCACAGGTTGAAGTCGCGTGAGTGTTTAAGTACGGCGCCGGCGGCGACTTCGCCGAGACGCTCACCGTGCAACTGAAATTTGTCCACCACGCCACGCAAAGCGGTTGTGAGCATGTCTTTATTGCTGGCGTCCGCATAGGCGCCGTTTGATCGCGCAAACGGAATGCGCGCGCCGCCCAGAACTGCGACTCGATTCACCGACTGCTTCATTGCCACACTCCAGATAACGATTTAGTGGTCGCTATTGTAGATTGCAGCAGGGGCTGCTCATGCGGCCATAGCGACACCCTGCTGCGACCGCGGGCCTACTCGCTAGTCGTCCAGCTTGTTGTGGGTGCCGTCGCATAGCCCCGGCGATGCGGTCTGTTTGCAGCCGCAAAACCATACTTTCTTGGTCTCGGACGCATCATATTTGAGCGGCCGCATCTCGGTGCCCTTGTGGGAGCCATCGCAAAAGGGTTGCGAGGCAGAGCGGCCACAGGCGCACCACCAGTATGATTTTCCCGCTTCGACTTCGATCGGAAATGGACTGCGTGCTGCCACCACGGGCTTGCTGGACTCGTCGCTCATTCGAACTCTCCTGTCAGATTATTTGGGGGCAAGGCGAATCGCCCCGTCTAGCCGAATGGTCTCGCCATTGAGCATGGGGTTTTCAATGATGGCGTTGACTAGCTTGGCAAATTCTTCGGGTCGACCAAGACGCGGTGGAAAAGGAACGCTCTTGCCCAGTGCATCCTGTGCTTCTTGTGGCAGGGAGGCCATCATTGGTGTTTCAAACAGGCCCGGTGCGATGGTTACGCAGCGAATGCCGCTGCGAGCGAGCTCTCGAGCGATCGGCAAAGTCATTCCAACAACGCCAGCCTTGGATGCCGAATAGGCCGGCTGGCCGATCTGACCGTCGAAGGCAGCAACCGAAGCGGTATTGATCAGCACACCGCGTTCGCCTTCCTCGTTGGCTTCCTGGGTGGCCATGCGTGCTGCCGCAAGGCGGATCACATTGAAGGTCCCGATCAGATTAATTTGAATAATCTTATTGAAATTCTCGAGTTTGAGCGGACCCTCTCTACCCAGTACTTTTGAAGGTATGCCGACGCCTGCACAATTGATCGCGCCGTGCAGGCCGCCAAACTCGCGGACGGCGAGATCGATGGCGGCCTGAACATCCGATTCTTCCGTCACGTTGACCTTTGCAAAGCGGCAGTTGTCACCCAACTCGGATGCCAGAGCGTGTCCTCCCACTTCATTTAAATCCGCAATGATGACTTTGCCGCCGCGACTGATTAACTGTTTCGCAGTGGCAGCGCCGAGGCCGGAAGCGCCGCCGCTGACAAAAAAAACGCTGTTCTCAAACTTCATGAAAAATTCCCAAGTGGCATGCTGATAAGTGAGTGAATTTACTCAACAGTAACCGTGATCTTTGCAGATGCAAGTGTCGGATTGAAGGACTGATGTTTCCAATCGGCAAAAACCAGCTGCAAAGTGTGCTTGCCGGGTGGGAGCGCGACTGTGGTTTCGGTTTGGCCACCACCGAAATGCTTCACTTGATCCGAGGAGGGCAGGGGTGCCGTTAAATCAACGGTGGGGTCGTCGATCAGCAAGTGATGATGACCGGTACCCTCGCTCTGGATGCCCGCCGGCGCCACCCCCATGCCAGACAAGCCAAAGATGACCGTAACCGGACCTTTGACGGTGTCGCCGTCCTTGGGCGAGAGGATGTAAACGCGAGCGCCAGCGGCGGCAGCCGAAGGCAGATTCAGCTTTTCGGCGATACGGCTGCTGGCCTGCTGGCGTGCGGCTTCCTTGAGAGCTTCCATGGTGTCGCTACTGGCGACCCCGGATAGGGTGCAAAGTCCAAGGCCAAGGATGAGGGCAAGTGCTTTGGGCATATGGGTGTCTCCGATAACTTAAGGTAAATAGGAAAGGCTAATCATAGACCCAGTCGGCTTCTGGGTCTGAGCCACGTCCGTCTGATTACGTTGAAGCAGGTTCAAATGCAGATCAGGACGCCCATTTGGCCTACTACGAGGCGCAGGATCTGCTAGGTCTTGCGCCGAGATGAGACATTGATGGCCCGCAAGGATAGACATCGACCACGCCGGGCCAAAGCAGGCCGATGCAAGTACCTCCCGCTCATTTGAATTGGATTATTTCTGGTGCTAATCAGTGCCTTGTGATCGGAGTGTGACCAACATCACATTAAGGGTGGCCTTTGTTTTCCTCTGCCAGAACCTGTACCTGAGTCCAATGGGTCTGGAGCCTCGGCTTGGCTATGATCCATAGACGATAACCGGAGTTGTCGTCTCAGGGGAGCTTCATTTTGGGAGATTTGGTCATGGCAGCGAGCATTATTGGCTCGATGGGTTCAGTTTCCGGCGGCGCAATTCAGGTGCGCTCTCCAGATGGTTCAACGCGATCTCTGCAGAGCGGGGAACCCCTTCGCGAAGGCGACCTGATTCTCAACAACGGAAACGGGCCAATACAGATTACGCTGCTCAACGGCGAGACCGTCTCCATCGGGCCGGGTCAGTCCCTTCAGGTTTCCGATGGCACGATTTCCGATATCTCGAATTTCAACTCCGTGATTTCCGATGGCGGGGCGTCCAGCGTGCCGCAGATTCCAGAAAGAAACGGTCCGGCAGGCACCCCAGGGGAAGATCCGTTACTCGCGTCCATTCTGGATGGCGACGGTGAAATCGATATCCAGACCGCGGCTGGTCCTGGTGGTGATAGCGGTAATAGTGCCGAAGACGCTGGGAATAGCGTGGTGTTTCTTGATCGTGTCGTCGAACAGGCCTCGTCGCCTCAGGGAACGACCTCCGGGTCCGCCAGCGTCCTTCCGCCTTTTGAGCGCACTCCGACGCTAGCCGAAGAACCAGAATCACTGCCACCCACAGCCTTCGAGGACAGCAATGCAGACTCCCCCTTGATAGAGCAAGGGGCAGTCAATAATGGCAGGCCCACCTCCAGCGGCAACGTGACGGGCAATGACGTCGATTCGGTGGGTTCGGGTTTGACCGTCATTTCTGTGAGCTTCCTGCCGCCCTCGGGCGGTCCAGCTGTTTCCGTGCCGCTCAATACGCCGTTTGCCACCCCATACGGAACTTTGCTGATCGACCAGCACGGTAATTACACCTTCACGCTCGACGATACGCTCGCAGCCGTCGACAGTTTGGCCGAAGGCGAGCGCTTCCAATTGAATTTCAGCTACACCGTTCAGGATCAGAATGGCCTGACCGATTCGTCCACGCTGACTATTTTTGGGCTTGGCAGCAATGATCAGCCCAGTGTCAGCGCCAGCGCCGGGCAAACCTTTATCGAAGGTGACGGACCCCAGAATCTGACGGCCAGCGGCACCGTGAACTTCCAGGATCCCGACGTCAATGGCGTCGGTCCGGAAGACAACATAGATGTCACCTTCCAGTACAACGGCGACCTCGTCTACTCCGGCGGTACGCTCGATCCAGCCCTGGTCAATCAGATCCTCTCTGGCTTCAACGTCAGCGCAATCGACGCGTTGCCGGGCGGCAGCACGCCTTGGTCCTACAATGTCAACGGCATCAGTCTCGATTTTCTGCCCGAAGGCGCAAGTATTTCCTTCTCTTATACCGTCACGGCCACCGATAGCGGCGGCCTGACTGCGACAGACACGGTGAGCTTCAACATTCTCGGGCGAAATGACGCTCCGATGGTTTTCTCCGGTTCTGCCAACGTGTCCGAAGAAGGCCTCGTCGGGGCTAATCCGGATGATGCGGGAACCCCAGACACGACCAACGCCTCAAGTATTTCAGGTGTCATTTCAGCGTCCGATCCTGATGCTGGCGACACACTGACGTACACCCTGACCAACCCGAGCGGCGCACTGGAATCCGGTGGCGTCGCCGTGACCTGGATTGGCAGCGGGACCAACAGCCTGATCGCACTGGCGGGCAGCACTCAGGTGGCCACGCTAAGCATCGACAATAGCGGTAATTACACTTTTACCCTGCTTCAGCCAGTCGATCATGGCGATGGCACGGTTGAAGAAGGCTTGAACCTCAACTTTGGTGTCGTTGTCACCGATACCTCGGGGGCAAGCGCCAACGCCGGACTGACCATCAGAATCGAAGACGATGCGCCCATCGCAGCGGTGGACAGTGGAGCGGTAGCTGAAGGCGCGGCGCTGGTGGTCTCTGCTGCCGATGGTGTTCTGTCGAATGATTTGCTCGGTGCTGACAATGCGTCGGCAGCCGTGGTTGGAGTCGTGCCGGGTAGCAGTCTGGCCAATACGATCAATGGCGATGTCGGTTCGGTGATCAATGGTGCCTATGGCACGCTGCAACTCAACTCAGACGGTAGTTACGTCTATAGATCAAACGCAAATGCCACTGATGCCGCTGTTCAGGACGTGTTTGTCTACACCATGCGTGACGCTGATGGCGACTTGAGTTCGACCACGCTGACGATCAACATCAGTGACAGTGGTCTGGCGACGCCGGACTACACGGTGTCGGTGAATGAATCGGCGCTGGACACGACCCAGGACGCCGGCGATCTGGTGGCTGGGACGGTGACGGGCTCATTGCCGGGTC
>JBFJJV010000001.1:0-76601 GCA_041635265.1 Panacagrimonas sp. | reverse complement strand
GTTGATGGCTCACGGCTCGATGAGTTCAAGGCGCGTTACGGCACCACTCTGGTCACCGGCTTTTCTCACATTCACGGGTGCCCGGTGGGCATCGTCGCCAATAATGGCATCCTCTTTTCAGAGTCGGCCCAGAAGGGCGCGCACTTCATCGAACTGTGCGCACAGCGCAAGATTCCGCTGCTGTTCCTGCAGAATATTTCCGGTTTCATGGTCGGAAAAAAATACGAAAACGGCGGCATTGCTCGTGCTGGTGCCAAATTGGTCACGGCCGTGGCGACCGCCAAAGTGCCCAAGATAACGATGCTGATCGGCGGCTCCTTCGGTGCCGGCAATTACGGCATGTGTGGACGGGCCTACTCACCGCGTTTCCTCTGGACCTGGCCCAATTCACGCATCTCGGTCATGGGCGGCGAACAGGCAGCCAGTGTGCTTGCCACAGTGCGGCGGGACGGCATCGAAAAGCGCGGGGAAACCTGGAGTGCGGAAGACGAGGCCGCGTTCAAGGCGCCCACACTGCAGCAGTTCGAGCATCAATCCAGTCCGTATTTTGCGACCGCCAGATTATGGGACGACGGCATCGTCGATCCCGCACAGACGCGCCGCGTGCTCGGACTGGGTCTGTCTGCGTCGCTCAACGCTGAAATTCAGGAAACACGCTTTGGCGTGTTCCGCATGTGATGGCCATGATTATGTTTACTAAAATTCTAATTGCAAATCGCGGCGAAATTGCCTGCCGCGTCATTTCTTCCTGCCGCAAGCTGGGTATTCGCACCGTGGCGGTGTACTCGGACGCCGATGCCCGGGCGCGCCATGTGCAGATGGCCGATGAGGCCTATCGCGTGGGTCCCGCGCCGTCGGCTGAAAGCTATCTGCGTTCCGAAGTCATTCTGGACGTTGCCAAGCGCAGTGGCGCACAGGCAGTGCACCCTGGCTACGGATTTCTCTCGGAAAATGAAGGTTTTGCTCAGGCCTGTGCCGATGCGGGCATCGTCTTTATCGGCCCGCCGATCGCAGCTATTCATGCGATGGGCTCGAAGTCTGCTGCGAAGGCGCTGATGGACAAAGCTGGCGTGCCGCTGGTGCCCGGTTATCACGGTGACAATCAGGACCCCGCGCATCTGCAGCAGCAGGCTGACCAGATCGGCTATCCAGTATTGATCAAGGCATCCGCCGGTGGCGGTGGCAAGGGCATGCGCGTCGTCGAACGCAGTGCAGCTTTCGCCGAGGCGCTGGCCTCCTGTCAGCGAGAGGCGCGATCCAGCTTTGGTGATGACAAAGTGCTGATCGAGAAGTATCTGCAGCGACCACGGCATATCGAGGTGCAGGTGTTCGGAGATGCTCAGGGCAAGGTCATCAGCCTGCACGAGCGCGATTGCTCTGCCCAGCGTCGTCATCAGAAAGTGGTGGAAGAGGCACCGGCGCCGGGTATGACAACAGCGCGTCGTGCGTCCATGAGCAAGACTGCCTGTGCTGCAGCGCGTGCGGTTTCCTATGTGGGTGCCGGCACGGTGGAGTTCATTGCCGACAGTGACGGCAGTTTCTTCTTCATGGAGATGAATACGCGGCTTCAGGTCGAGCATCCGGTCACCGAAATGATCACCGGGATTGACCTGGTTGAATGGCAGATTCGTGTCGCGGCGGGGCAGGCCTTGCCGCTTGAGCAGAACCAGATTCCTCTCAACGGACACTCGATCGAAGTACGCGTTTACGCAGAAGATCCCGACAAAGGTTTTCTGCCTTCGATTGGCACGCTCAGTCACTTTTCCCCGCCGCCATCATCAGACCATGTTCGGATCGATACCGGCGTCGGGCAGGGCGATTCCGTCAGTCCCTATTACGACCCCATGTTGGCCAAGCTCATCGTCTGGGGAGAAACACGCGAACAAGCTTGTGAGCGCATGCTCGATGCTCTGGCGGACTTTCAGGTCGCTGGTGTCGGCAACAACATCGAATTTCTCGGGCGCCTGATCGATACCCCGACTTTCCGATCGGGACAGGTCGACACGGGCATGATCGAACGTGAACGTGACAGCTTGTTTCCAGCACAGACGGTAGCGCCTGCGTCGGCCTTGGCTCTGGTCACTTTCGCATTGCTGCAAGGTGAGCGGACAGAAGGTCCGGAAGCGGATGCGACTACGGCCTGGGGTAATCTCGACGGCTGGCGACTCAATGCGACTCAAAAGAGGACAATCGTTTTTCAACAGGGTGAGGTGCGGCACGAAATTGTGGTGGAGTATCTTTCCGGAGGCGGGCTGGCCATAGCTGGTCAAAAGGCGGTGGGCACAGTGTCCGCGGGCGGCGATGTTGTCCTTGGCTTGGGCGAACAACACCTTCACGGCGCAGTCGTCGCAGACGGCGAGCACCAGCTCGTCTTTATGAATCGAAAGCGCTACCGCCTGAGCCATGCGGATCCCCTGCTGCACGCGGGAGAGGATCTCGAGGACGCAGCTGATCTGGTGGCGCCGATGTCGGGCAAGATCATCGCACTCAGCGCTAGCGCGGGTAGCAAGCTCGACAAAGGCGCAGCCCTGCTAGTGATGGAGGCCATGAAGATGGAGCACACCATTTGTGCGCCGACGAGCGGCACGCTGCGGGAACATCTGTTTGCCGTCGGCGATCAGGTGCCGGAAGGCGCGGAACTGGTTAAGTTTGAGGCGGATGCGACCGCTTAGCTGATGCTTGCTTCGCCGCGCTGGCAGCGTGAAAATTTTCTGACCGACGTGTTTGAGCAGGCGAATCCGGATTCTGGGCCGGGCCTCAGGGCCTGTCTCTCCCGAGCGGGGCTAGAGCTATCGCATTCCCGCGCAGCGGGCGCGGTCGGCTCCACGCACAGGGCCAGGCCTCGTGTCAGCTGCTTTGCTGACTAGGTTTGCTGGGCTTCGAGAATTTCTTCGTCGTCGACGACGCGCAGGGCAATTAGATCGCTGGCCTGGTTGACGATCATTCCCGCCTCCAGGCGCGCGCAACTGCCAGCATAGGCGCCGTCTGCAGAGAAGCTGCAAATCTGCACGTAACGGCCATCGATTTGCGGCAATGGAAATAATTCCTGATACATCTGATCGCGATGATCGAACTGGCCCTGCGTGGCTTCGAGCAAGGTTTCTTCGCTATCGATGATGCTGATGTTGCTGCCACAGCGACCGACGATGGGCTTGATCACATAGCCGCTCTGTCTGAGTTCTGGCGTCAAGTCAAAACTGGCGTTGAGCAGGTAGGGATGATTTGGAAACAATTGCCATAGCACGGGCAATATGGCTTTGTTGCTGGGAATTAGCGTCCATAGGGGTTCGTAGACCATGACATCGGAGCGCAACAGTACGTCCACCAGTCTCGGCGCGCGATCATGTGCAGTGCCCGGCTGATAATTGCGCAGCTTTTCTTCGTCGTCTTCGCACTCCGCGCGAATCTGATCCAGCGCAGTTTCCCAAGCCCAGGTTTTCCACACCCAGCGAATTTGCAGGCCATCAGCATCTAGAATATTGCCCTGTTCGTCCCAGCGCAGGCCGGTGACGCCGTGAATGATCTTGCTCTGCAAGCCCGCGGCTTCCATTGCTTCTTGCATGAATAGGGCGTGATAGGTTTCCTCCAGGTCGCGGTCCTGCAGAATATGCACCAAGCCGTCAATGCGATGCTTTGACCAAGCGTCCTTCAAATCCAGATGGAGAATGCTGCCGGCATCGCGGCCGACGCGACAGCCGAAATGCTGCGCCCACTTGCCTTGCACCTTGCCGGCTTCCATGTGACAGGAGGCGGAGTCGCAGTTGTATTCATAGACCTTCAGTCCGCGCTCAGACAGTGAAAAATCGAAGCGACCGGTGACCATTTGGTTTCTTCGATTATTCCAGGACTGTCGAATCTTGGGCCACAGCGAGCGGGGAATGCAGAAGCGCTCTAGCAGGGTGTCGTCGCGCAGCACGTAATCCGTGGCGTGCAGGAACAGGGCATGCAGCTCCGTCGTTGCGTCCTTGATCTCTTCGTGCGCGCTATCCGACAGACACAGGAATTTGAACTGATCCTCGTCGTTGCTGCTCAGCTTGTGGCCATCCATGACTTCCACGTAGGCAGATTCGTCCGGGTTTGCAATATTGAGCCATGAACGCGCTGTCTGGCCCGTGTCCGGTACTTCGCGAACTGTCAGGTTCAGTACTTTCGGGTCCAGCTTGCGGCGTGGTTCAGCATCGGTGTCGTCATCGGTCTGAATAACCCAGCCGAGCAAGGTGGCATCGCCAAAAGAGCATTCCAACCAATACTCGCCATCATCAGTTACTGTAGCTTTGAGCTCGCGCGAATAATTGCGCCCATCTGGCCAGCGCATATGATCCAAGTTCTGCTCGGCGAAGCGCACCCAATGCGGGCTGACATCAGTAATCACGGCAACGTGCCCGGTATCTTCAAATTCGCCGCCTTCTTCCCAGATCAAGAGGCAGCCGACTTCGGGGTGGCGACGCGAGCCATTGCGGAATGATTTGAGCGGTAAACGCGAATTGGTTTTGATGTCCCTAGCTGAACTCAGCTCGAAAATATCAAAGGCCATCGCCACGTCATCAAAGATGTAGCCCTTATTCAGATATAGCCAGCGCCGCGCAAATTCCACGCACTGCCACTTGTAACCCATGTAAATGCCATCGACGTAACTTCGATAGGCGTGACGGTCCGGCAGGTCCTGATCATCGGCGGAATTGTAGTCAGACGAATACACCGGCACATCGCCCGGGGCCATGCCGATCAGGGCGCCAAATTTTTCCGCTGGGCGCGGCGTGGATTCGCTCACGGGGTCCTTTCTCTTAAGATGATTTACGCTAGTTTCTTATGCCTTGCACGACGGTTCACGCCGGGTTCGGCGCCGTGCCGCCGTCTGAAATCCTCCTCGTATTCGCGATAATTTCCTTCCATAAAGGTGATTTCGCCGGAATCTTCAAAGGCGAGGATATGCGTCGCTATGCGATCGAGGAACCAGCGGTCATGCGAGATGACCAAGGCGCAGCCAGAAAAATCGAGCAGTGCATCTTCGAGCGCGCGCAGGGTTTCCACGTCCAGGTCGTTCGTGGGTTCGTCGAGCAGCAGGACATTGCCGCCCGACAACAGAAGTTTGGCCAGGTGCAGGCGATTGCGTTCACCGCCAGAGAGGTCCTTCACCCGCTTCTGCTGTGAATCTCCCTTGAAGTTGAAGCGACCGATATAGGCGCGTGCCGGCATTTCGAAATTTCCGACGCGAACCAGGTCGTTGCCGCCGGACACTTCCTGAAACACAGACTTCTCACCGTCCAGAGCATCGCGGCTCTGGTCGACATGGGCCAGCTTCACGGTCTCGCCAATGACGACTTCGCCGGCATCTGGCGTTTCCTGGCCAAGCAACATGCGAAACAAGGTGGTTTTTCCGCGACCATTGGCACCGATGATGCCGACAAGCGCGCCCTTGGGCACGCTGAAATTCAGTCCTTCATACAAGGTCCGGTCGCCATATTTCTTGGCGACGTTGTGGACTTCGATGACTTTATCGCCCAGCCTGGGGCCTGCGGGAATGTAGAGCTCTCTTGTTTCGGCGCGTTTCTGAAATTCCTGGCTGGCCATTTCTTCATAGGCTTTCAAACGCGCTTTCGATTTAGATTGGCGGCCCTTGGCATTTTTGCGCACCCATTCCAACTCTTCTTTCATCGCGCGGCTGTGCGCATCTTCCTGCTTCTGTTCGGTCGCATGGCGGTTCTGTTTCTGCTCAAGCCATGAGGAGTAGTTCCCTTCCCATGGGATGCCGGTGCCCCGATCCAGTTCCAGAATCCAGCCGGCCACATTGTCCAGGAAGTAGCGGTCATGGGTGACTGCGATAATCGTGCCGGGGAAATCCTTCAGGAATTTTTCCAGCCAGGCGACTGACTCGGCGTCGAGATGATTGGTTGGCTCGTCGAGCAGAATCATGTCCGGCTTGGACAGCAACAGTCGGCACAAGGCCACGCGGCGCCGTTCACCGCCCGAGAGTTTGGTGACATCGGCCTCCCAGGGCGGCAAGTTCAGCGCTTCGGCTGCCTTATCCAGCACCATATCCAGATTGTTGCCGTCGCTGTTCTCTAGCTTGGCCTCCAACTCCGCCTGCTTCGCAGCGAGCTTGTCGAAATCCGCGCCTTCCTCGGCGTAGGCGGCGTAAACGGCATCGAGTTCGGCCTGCACGTTAGTAATCTCGGAGAGCGCTTCCATCACATTCTCTTTGACGTTCTTGGCCGGGTCGAGCTGAGGCTCCTGCGGCAGGTAACCCATCTTCAGTCCCGGCTGCGGACGCGCCTCGCCGACGATGTCGGTATCGAGTCCGGCCATGATTTTCAGCAGGGTTGATTTGCCTGCGCCGTTGTATCCGAGCACACCGATTTTGGCGCCCGGATAAAAGGACAGGGAAATATTGCGAAGGATTTCCTTTTTCGGGGGCACGATCTTGCCCACCTTGTTCATGGTATAGACGTACTGGGCCATGGCGACTACTCAACGCGATTAAAATTGGGCGCGCATTATCCACTTCTACCGCTCGCAATGCTGCCCGTAGGCCAGGTATCGGCGCAGTCAGGTCCTGTGGGCAAACTTGAACCCTCGCTATATGAGGGGATAATTCGGGCTTGTGGGGAGGGGGCGGGCCAATGAGAGTGACAATTTTTCTGGGATTTTTATTGCTTTCGAGTGCCGCACCTGCGGAGGTTTATCGCTGCATCAAGGGCGGTATCAAGGTGTTTACCGATGAGCCGTGCTCCAGGCAGGCTCAGCCGCACCAATTGCCTGCCTTGAGCACCGTGCCCTCGATTGAAGGGGTGGATCTGGCGGGGCAGTACGATGCGCGCATCGATCAAGGGCGTCATCAGCGTGACCAACAGGACAAGGCTTGGCTAAAGCAGCACCGGGAGGGTCAGGCGCGCGACAAGCGCAATCGGGCGGCCATCGCCGATAAAAGAGTCCTCAAGGGTATGAGTGCCAACGAAACCCGACTGGCGCTGGGCAGTCCTGACGAGGTCGAGTACAGCGGTGGTATCGAGCGCTGGATCTACCGACGGGGCAATAAACGCAGAGTAGTCTCACTGAGCAATGGCGAAGTGACGTCTACCGGTGGGCGCTGATTCCTGAATTAAGCTTGGTTCCGATCTTGAAAATCATTATTCCAGCCCCAGCTTCGCTTCACCTTTATTTCTGATTGTGATTATTCGCTTATGCCTCTATATGAATACGGTTGCGGCGCCTGTGGGGCCGTCTCAGAGATCAATCACCGCATTTCTGAGCCTGCTCCGGCAGATTGTCCGGAATGTGGCAAGCCAGCATTGAGCAAACTGATCTCGGCGTCCAATTTCCGGCTAAAGGGAGCGGGCTGGTATGAAACTGATTTTAAATCAGAGGGAAAGCGCAATCTGGCCGGAGACAATGAGCCCATCGAAAAGGCCTCGGCAGCGAAGGATTCCAGCGCTGACAGCAAGTCGATAACCGCGCCTGCCGTGGCTGAATCCAAGCCAGCCGACAAACCCAAGGCGGAGTCGAAAACGGCAGAAAAGGCTGAAAGTAAGCCGGTAAAGGCGGCAAAACCGGCGGCAAAAAATGATTGAGGAGTTTCAAAAGTCGGCATAAATCGCCTGAAGCCAAGCAAGCAGCGAGGCTCGCGGCTACAATCCGCGACCCTATTTTTTGTAGCCCAGCCTAATTCATGCGTTCCCATTACTGCGGCCAAGTCACTGAAGCTCTGGTCGGCCAAACCGTTACCGTCTGCGGCTGGGTGCATCGCCGCCGTGATCACGGTGGCGTCATATTTATTGATTTGCGTGACCGCGAAGGTCTGCTTCAGTGTGTTTTCGATCCAGATACAGCCGAGGCCTTTGCGCTGGCAGACCGTTTTCGCTCCGAATTCGTGGTGCGCATCACCGGCCTGGTGCGGCCCAGGCCCGAAGGCACGGTCAATAAGGAGCTCAAGACCGGCCAGATTGAAGTGCTGGGCAAGCAAGCCGAGTTGCTCAGCAGCGCGCTGACTCCGCCATTTCACCTCGACGACGATAACGTCGGCGAAGAAACACGCCTCAAATATCGCTATATCGATCTGCGCCGCCCGGCACTGCAAAAGAACCTGAGATTGCGCCACGATATTATTCGTCGCATCCGTAACCATATGGATGAGAACGGTTTTATCGAGGTTGAGACGCCCGTGCTGACCCGGGCTACGCCAGAAGGGGCGCGCGACTATCTGGTGCCCTCGCGCACCCATCCGGGCCATTTCTTTGCCTTGCCGCAATCACCGCAGCTATTCAAGCAGCTGCTGATGGTGAGCGGGCTGGATCGCTACTACCAGATCGCGCGCTGCTTCCGCGACGAGGATCTGCGCGCTGACCGCCAACCCGAATTCACCCAGCTGGATATTGAAACCTCGTTTCAGACGCAGGACCAGATCATGGAAATGATCGAATTCCTGGTGCAAGACCTGTTCAAGCAGATTCTGGACGTCGATCTGGGCAAGCTGCCACGGATGAGCTATGCCGAGGCCATGGCTCGCTTTGGCTCAGACAAGCCAGATCTGCGAAATCCTTTGGAATTAATTGATATTAAGGATCTTGTTGCGGATTCAGATTTCAAAGTCTTCGCCAAGCCGGCTCAAGATCCAAAATGCCGCGTCAGTGCACTGCGGGTTCCTCAGGGGGCTGGCAAGCTCTCACGCAGCCAGATCGACGCCTATACCGGCTTTGTAGGGCAGTACGGAGCCAAGGGCCTGGCCTGGATCAAGGTCAATGAAAAGGCCAAAGGCCGGGATGGCCTGCAGTCGCCAATCGTAAAAAATCTTTCGGATGTCGCCCTGAGCGGCATTCTGGACCGCACTGGCGCTGAGGACGGCGACCTGATTTTCTTCGGTGCGGACAAATTTTCCGTGGTCAGCGATGCCTTGGGCGCGCTGCGATTGAAGGTTGCCAATGACGTCGGCATTCTCAGCACGGGCTGGAAGGCCCTGTGGGTTGTTGATTGGCCGATGTTTGAATACGACGACAAGGAAAATCGCTGGAATTCACCACACCATCCTTTCACCGCGCCGCAGCAGTTTGATGCTGAGGCGATCCGCAAGGACCCGGGCAGCATCCTGTCGCAAGGCTACGACATCGTGCTCAACGGCGTGGAACTCGGTGGCGGTTCGGTCCGTATTCATCGGCCGGATGTTCAGCAGGCAGTGTTCGAGTTACTGGGCATTTCAAAAGAAGAGCAGAAAGAAAAATTCGGATTCCTGCTCGATGCACTGTCCTACGGCGCCCCGCCCCACGGTGGTCTGGCGATCGGAATCGATCGGCTGGTGATGCTCATGACCGGCGCCAAATCCATTCGTGAAGTCATTGCCTTCCCCAAGACCCAGACTGCGCATGATCCATTGACCAACGCCCCGGGAGTGGTCGACTCGAAGAACCTGCGCGAACTCTCTCTCCGCAGTACGGTCACAAAGCAGCCAAGCAAATCTGCTCAAGCGGCCGAATAACGAAAACACTATGCGCATGCATCAGAGGAACCCGAAGTTCATGAATCGAATTCTTGTTGTATTGGCCACCGTGAGTGCAGGTCTGTTGATCAGCGGCTGCGGGAGCATCGGCGATGGCAGCAAACCCGAAACGATGATCATCGTCGAAAATTCGGAATTCGATGGAACTCGAAGCGACAGGGAAGTCATTGATACTGCTGATGGCAACGGAGAAGCGCTGCGTTGCGTGAGTAATCAATTGCAGTTGTATGTTCGGTTTTCTGATGGCTCGCTGGGTTCATTTACCACGCGCGCCAACTGGTCCAGCAGTGACGAGTCGGTGCTGACCGTCAGCAATTTGGGGGATACGATTCCGGGCACGGACAACCGCCTGCAATTTCCCGGAAAGATCCTGCCGACTGCCGCAGGCAGCGCCAAGGTCATTGCCGAATTTCAAGGCTTGACCGCTGAATTCGATGTAACCGTCAAGGAAATTGATGGCGCGGGCATTCGTATCAGCCCCTCAGTTGTCACACTGGCGCAGAGATCATCCCAGGCATTCACGGCTGAAGTGACGCGAGCGGACGATAATCGGGTCGTCGATGTATCCAGGAATGTCATATTTGCCTTCTTGAATCCCGACGATGAGGTGGCGGTGGTCGGCGCCGACGGCGTTGTCTCGGTCAACGCAGTCGACGTGGTCGACCCTAATGACCCCGCAACATCTCCGAAGCTGACGCTGCAGGCAATTCCCGTTGTGCCCGGCTGCAGTGTAGACGCGGCTGCAAGCGGAATGCCCGATATGACGGCAAAAGCCACGGTCCATATTGGCCATGTGCAATCGGTGACGGTAGAGCAGGAGGAGAATTTCTATTCTGCTGGCAGTGCTGCTGACGAAAACCGTCTGCCTGTCGGATTCTCACAGGACCTGCGTATCACAGGCACGTTCGCTGACCTGGATCTTGACAGCGTGCCGGACACGCAGGACTTGAGCGGGCAGTTCAATGCCCGGCTGGTAGCGGTGGAAGATGCCGTCAGCACTTGCGACGACGCGGTTTTTGCGGATGACCCCACCAGCGGAACAACGCCATCGGTAACTTTTTCGTCGCAATTTGGTCTGCGCGGGAATCGGGTCTTTGCCACCAATCCGGGGCAGCCCAATATCTGTGCCCGCTACGAGCCCGATCCCGATCGGCCCGAGCTGTTTTCCAACGCAAGTGGGCCGCTGCCTTTGCAGGTGATTGCCGGGTTGGATGACGAAGATGCGACACAGGCTGCACGGAATCCGATGCTCACCATTGCGACAGATTCTGCTGACACCGACCCGGGTGTGATTGACGAGATTGGGGGGACAGAGGCGTTCAGGGCCACCTTGTCCATTGATCAGCCGCTGGCTGCTGGAGGCACCTCGCCCCTATCGTTCAATGCGAATCGCCATGTGAGCTGGACCGTCGACACGGTGCCTCAGGCCGATGGTAGTGAGCGTGCGGTCGCTCTGATCGGCAATGGCAATGACACGATCGGGGCTGGCGTGGCGATTTCGGTCTTGCGCGCTGGCGACGAGGCCGCAACGGTGAACGTCAACGCGAGTTTGATTCGCGGCACCCTCGACACAGACCCCATTTTTGCCGGGGACGAGGAAGATATCGACGCGACTTCAGTTCCGCTGATGGTTTCTGCGCCGGCCGCCCCCTAGGTCTGATCTTCAGCCAATTTTTCGAGCACGCAAGCTGCCCCGCGCAAGAAGTAATTCGAAGTCGCGATTTTCGCTAACTGCGCTTGGGTCGCGTAACACGGTGCCGTCCGCCAAACGAGCCAGCGCATAGCCGCGTTTGAGCACGTCGGTGGGGCTCAGGCTATTGAGCACGGCCTGCGTGTGCGCGAGCTGATGCCGACAATCCTGCATCAGCTTGTTCTGTGCCTGGGCCGCGCGCGACGATAGATTTTCCAATTGCTGCCGCAGGAATTTTAGATGATTCAGCGGATGTTGCGCCGAAGCGCGCGCGCTGAGGGCGCGCAATTCCGCCGCATGGCTGTGTAGGCGCCGTTGCATTGCAAGAGTCATCCGCGTCGAGGCATCGTCTAGACCTTGTGCCCGGTCCTGAATCACTCGCCTGGGGTGAAGGAGCTGAAGTCGCGCCACGAGGCGCGTCAGCGCGTCGCGTCGCGACTCCAGTGATTCGTCCATGGCCTCCGCGAGCTCAGCCTCGAGCGCGTCGAGCTGCCGCCTGATCTGGTCCTGATCGGGGCTCGCCAATTCAGCGGCTGCTGTCGGCGTCGGTGCGCGCAGATCAGCGGCGTAGTCGGCAATCGTGGTGTCGATCTCATGGCCGACGCCGCAAATCACGGGGACCGCGCAGGCGCGGATGGCGCGCGCCACGGTTTCTTCGTTGAAGGCCCGCAAGTCCTCCAAAGAACCACCGCCGCGAACCAGCAGAATCAGATCGACAGGAACGTGTCTGGGCAAGTTTTTCAATGCTTTGACGATGGCAGGCGCGGCTGTCTCACCCTGCACCGCAACTGGCCACAGAAATGCTTTAGCCAGCGGAAAACGTCTCGCCAAGGCGGCAGTGACGTCTTGGATTGCAGCGCCGGTGGCCGAAGTGATCAGGCCGATACGCCGCGGCATGGGTGGCAATGCGCGCTTGTGGGCCTCATCAAACAGGCCTTCTGCGGACAGGCGCTTCTTCAGCTCCTCGAAGGCGCGCAGCAGCGCGCCTTCGCCCGCCGGCTCCATGTGCTCACAGATCAGCTGCAGGTCGCCCCGTGCGGTATAGAAACTGACCGAAGCGCGCAGCACAACGCGGTCGCCATTGGCCGGAGTGGGTGCCACCAGGCGATTGGCACCTCGAAACATGGCACAGCGCATCTGCGCCTTGCTGTCCTTGATGGTGAAGTACCAGTGACCGGAGGCGGGGCGACTCAAATTGGAGATCTCCCCCTCCACCCACACGCGCGGAAGACTGTCTTCCACCAGAGCGCGCAAGGTGTCCGCCAGTTCGGATACAGCGTAGATGGTGCGCATGCCACTTTGAATCACAAATAATTCTCGGGTTCCAGGAGCGTCATCTCTATAATAGTCGCTTGACGGAGCCCTTCATGCGTATCGAAACCGAGGCCCTGACGTTTGACGACGTCCTTTTGCAGCCGGCCTATTCAGAAGTCCTTCCGCGTCAGGTCAGTCTGACGACGCGGCTAACTTCGCGAATTACTTTAAATATTCCACTGCTGTCCGCGGCAATGGACACGGTGACCGAGCACCAGCTCGCCATTGCGCTTGCGCAGGAAGGCGGGATGGGAATCGTGCACAAGAACATGACCGCGGAACGGCAGGCGGCCGAAGTGCGCGCGGTCAAGAAGTACGAATCGGGCGTGATCGCCGACCCCATTACCGTGCCGCCCAACATCACGATTGGAGAGGTCATCGAGCTGACCCGATCCAATCATATTTCCGGCGTGCCGGTGGTTGATGGTGATCTGCTGGTCGGTATCGTGACCAGCCGAGATCTTCGTTTCGAGACGCGCTATAGCGAGCCGGTCAGCCAGGTCATGACGCCCAAGGAGCGTCTGATCACGGTGAAGGAGGGGGCATCGCGCGAAGAAGTCGTAGCCAAGTTGCACCAGCACCGGATCGAGAAGGTGTTGGTCATCAATGACCGTTTTCAATTGCGCGGAATGATTACGGTCAAGGATATTCAGAAGTCCACGGATCATCCGCTGGCGTGCAAGGATGAACGCGGCAGCCTGCGTGTCGGTGCCGCGGTCGGCACCGGACCGGAGACCGAGGAGCGGGTTTCAGGTCTGGTCGCCGCAGGTGTCGATGTGATTGTCGTCGACACTGCTCACGGTCACTCGAAGGGCGTGATTGATCGCGTCGCCAGCCTCAAGCGCCAGTATCCAGACCTGCAGATCATCGGCGGCAATATCGCTTCGGCTGAGGCAGCATTAGCACTGGCCGATGCGGGCGCAGACGCCGTGAAGGTCGGCATTGGACCGGGCTCTATCTGCACGACGCGCGTGGTCGCAGGCGTTGGCGTGCCGCAGATCAGTGCCATCATGTCCGTGGCTGAAGCGCTCAAGAGCCGCAATGTGCCGCTCATCGGCGATGGTGGCGTGCGTTTCTCCGGAGATTTTGCCAAAGCGCTTGCTGCGGGAGCGCACGCGGTGATGGTTGGCTCCATTCTGGCCGGTACCGAAGAGGCGCCTGGCGAAGTTGAGCTCTATCAGGGGCGTTCCTACAAGTCCTATCGCGGCATGGGCTCGCTGGGGGCCATGTCACAGGCGCAGGGGTCGAAAGACCGCTATTTCCAAGACACGACCAGTGAAGTGGAAAAGCTGGTTCCTGAAGGGGTAGAGGGCCGCGTGCCTTACAAGGGGCCGATGGCTGCCATCATCCACCAGATGCTGGGCGGCTTGCGTGCGTCCATGGGTTATACCGGCTGTGCCAGTATCGAGGAACTGCGGACAAAGACACGCTTCGTCAAGATTACCGGTGCCGGCATGAAAGAAAGCCACGTCCACGACGTCAGTATTACCAAAGAAGCGCCTAACTACAGAACCGAGTAGTCATAAGCTTCTGGCTTGGCAAGGGCGGCGTCAGCGTCGCGTCTGAGTTGCAGTGATTCTGAATTAGAAACCGCTACTTGCAGCACGGCGCAGGCGATAAAGCCGGTGCCGTGCGCGTCGCTGCAAGCATCTACGATTTCGCCAACAGACTGCGCATCACCTTGCGCATCTTGAATGCTGCTACCTACGGTCGGCGCTTCGCCCTGTCCGCGGAGCAGAAACATGCGTTTCTTGAGCTTGCCGAGGTAGTGCAGGCGGGCAATCACTTCCTGACCCGTGTAGCAGCCCTTGTCAAAGCTGATGCCCCCAGGCCATTGATCCAGATTCATCATCTGCGCAACCCATCGGTCCTGTGTATCAGGCCCGACCAGGGGAACCCCTGCCAGAATTTCAGCGCGCCGCCATGTTTGTGCGACATCTTCCTCGCACTCGATATTCTTGAATGATTGATCGGGTCCATAAACAAAATATCGGGGCTCACTACCGGCAGAACGAATAAGCGTGATGCCATTGGTTACAGAGACCATAAGCTGACGTGCCGGTTGTGCCAATTCGCGATCGCGCAACCAAGTCGCGGCGGAGGCGCCGATAAGCCCGGCGGCAAGGAGTTCCGCGCGTTCAAGGCGTACTTTTGATCTCAGAACAAACATGCGCAGCCGTCTGTGGACGGGGTCCAGAATCGAATCCGGCAACCACAGCAGGTAGTTGCCTGCTTCCTCCCTGGTGATGAGAAGAACGGCCAGAACCCGACCTTTCGGGCTGTTGTAACTGCTGAGAACTGCGCGATCAGGGGCCAGCTTGCGCACGTCAGCGCTGATTTGTCCCTGAAGAAAGGACTCGGCATCTTCGCCCGAAACCCTGAGCGCAGCCCACGATTTGAGTCGAATCGGCCTGATTTTCTCTGATTCTGCCTTGTTCACTTGCGACAAAGTTTCCATTGTTCGTTGCGGGCTGAGCGCCAATATTGCGAAAATAGGAGGCTGCTTCCCAAGAATATGCGCTATCTCAAGAATGTCTGAAAGTTCTGATGACACGGTAAAACGGTATCGCCCGAAAGCGTCTGATGCCATTGCCTTGAGCGAGTTGCTGGCTAATGACGGTCAGACTGAAGTAGCAGCGGGCGACACTGTGGTCGCCACCGCAGATGACGGCCAACCCAAGGAGTTTGGAGGTCGCAAGAACGGAATGGACCCCACGCGCTACGGCGATTGGGAAAAAGATGGTCGCTGCATCGATTTTTAGCCCCTGTAAACCCCACGTGGTCCGCGTCGTCATTTCGACAGGCGCGCAATCGAAGGTAGAAAAATGAGCTCACCCAAATCGCCGCCGAACAATCGGCCGCTATCGCCTTTCATGATCGGGCCGTATTACAAGCCCCAGCTGACATCGATGCTTTCAATAACGCATCGACTGACCGGCATGGTGTTAAGTGCAGGTACTTTGCTGTTGGCGGGATGGCTGATTGCCATAGCTGGCGGTCCTGAGTGCTATGCCAGCTATGCGGCCCACGTCTCGGCCTGGTATGGGCTGGTGATTCTGTTCGGATTCAGCTGGGCGCTGCTCTATCACCTCTGCAATGGCATTCGCCATCTGTTCTGGGATATCGGCAAGGGCCTCGAAATCGAGGCGGCCTACAAATCGGGATATGCCGTACTGGCTGTTTCTGCACTGTTGACGGTCGCGGTCTGGCTACTGGCCTGCACCAATTAATCGATAGAGAAAATTGATATGAGTCTTCGATCCCCTCTGAGCCAGGCACGTGGTCTGGGTTCCGCCAAAGACGGCACCCATCATTTTTGGGTGCAGCGAATTTCCGCCGTTGCGCTGGTTCCACTGAGTCTCTGGTTTGTTTTCAGTATTGCCAGCCTGCCCGGCGCCAGCTTCGAGCAAGTGAGCTGGTGGGTGAGTTACCCTGCTGTCTCGGTCACGCTGATTCTGTTTATTGCAACTGCCTTGTATCACTCCATGCTGGGGGTTCAGGTAGTGATTGAAGATTACATCGGCAGTGAGGCGCTCAAGATTACGGCGCTGCTGGCCTCCAAGTTTTTCCACTTCATTGTTGCCGCTGCGAGCATTTTTGCAGTGCTCAAAATAGCGCTGAGCTGATATGTCTGCCTACGAAATCATTCATCACGAATACGACGTGGTCGTGGTCGGCGCCGGTGGCGCGGGCCTGCGAGCCACTCTGGGTCTGGCTGAATCCGGCCTCAAGACCGCCAATATCACCAAGGTGTTTCCAACGCGTTCGCACACGGTCGCAGCGCAGGGCGGCATCTCTGGGGCCCTGGGCAATATGGGCAAGGACGACTGGCGCTGGCATTTTTATGACACCGTAAAAGGGTCTGACTGGCTGGGTGATCAGGACGCCATCCAGTACATGACGCGTGAGGCGATCCCCGCGATCATCGAGCTTGAACATTACGGCGTTCCGTTCTCGCGCACCGCGGAAGGGAAGATTTATCAGCGCCCCTTTGGCGGGATGACCACCGAATTCGGTGAAGGTCCGCCGGCGCAGCGAACCTGTGCCGCGGCAGACCGCACCGGTCACGCCATGCTGCACACGCTCTATCAGCAGAGCCTGAAGTGCAAAGCGCAGTTTTTTATTGAATATTTTGCGCTAGATCTTTTGATGGACGAGGACGGCAGCTGCCGTGGCGTCATGGCCTGGGACCTTTCTACAGGGCAGTTGCATCGTTTCCGCGCGCAGATGGTGATTCTGGCCACGGGCGGTTACGGCCGGGCCTACTTCTCCGCCACGTCCGCACATACCTGCACGGGTGATGGCAATGCCATGGTCCAACGTGCCGGCCTGCCGCTGCAGGACATGGAGTTTGTGCAGTTCCATCCGACCGGGATCTACGGCTCAGGCTGTTTGATTACCGAGGGCGCCAGAGGGGAGGGCGGCTACCTGACAAATAAAGACGGCGAGCGCTTCATGGAGCGATACGCGCCGAGTGTGAAGGACTTGGCACCGCGTGACATGGTCAGCCGCTCAATGGCGACCGAAATTCGCGAAGGCCGCGGCGTCGGCGAGGAAGGTGATCATATTCATCTGCATCTCGAACACCTTGAACCGGAACTGCTGCACGCACGCCTGCCGGGCATCTCCGAAAGTGCCAAGATATTTGCCGGGGTCGACGTCACCAAGGAGCCAATTCCGGTCGTGCCGACGGTGCACTACAACATGGGCGGCATTCCCACGCTTTATTCGGGAGAAGTAGTAACTCTCAAGAATGGCAACGCCGATAGCGTGGTGCCTGGTTTGATGGCCGTTGGTGAAGCCGCCTGTGTATCCGTCCATGGTGCCAATCGTCTGGGTTCCAACTCACTGCTGGATCTGGTGGTGTTCGGACGGGCTGCAGCCATCCGTACTTCAGGACTGATCAAGGCCGGCACAGCACACAAGAAGATTCCCGACACATCTGAAGAAGCCTGTCTGTCCAGACTGGACCGTGTGCGCAATGCAAAAGGTAGCAAATCGACTGCCGAACTGCGGCTCGATATGCAGAAGACCATGCAGAAGCACTGCGCGGTCTTCCGCGACGGGCCGACCATGGCCGAGGGTGTGACCAAGATCAAGGGTGTGGTGGACAGCTTTGCCAATGACCTTTCGCTGGCTGATCGATCGATGATCTGGAACTCCGACCTCATGGAGTCTCTGGAACTCGACAATCTGCTGGGGCAGGCACTGACCACTATCGTCTGCGCGGAGAACCGCAAAGAATCTCGCGGGGCTCACGCACGCGATGACATCAAGGATCGCGACGACAAACAATGGCAGAAACACACGCTGGCATGGCGCGACTCGGATAAAGAGGTGCGCATCGATTTCCGGCCGGTTCATATGAACACGCTGGATGATGATGTAGACGTGATTCCTCCCAAGAAACGTGTCTACTAGCTAAGCGCCGACGGAGTGAAAATGGCAATGCTGGTGATCGCGCTCATCGCTTTGATCGGGGGGGCTGTGTTTTGGGCGAGACCCTTGCTCGCGCTGGGGGAGCTCAAGTCTGCCCTTCAGGCCAGAGATGAGAACCGGGTTTCGGGCTTGGTGGATTTCGCTGAGCTTGAGAAAAACATGAACGCAGATCTTGAGCAGCGGATTGAAGTACGGAATCAAGGCAAGGTGTTTGGCGGTGTTCTCAGCAAAGTCGAAGGTTTTTTTGCCGGCATTGCCGTGCAAGATCTGGCGACTCCTTCCGGGCTTATTAGCCTGGTTTGTGACACCGATGCAGCTGGCAATATTGATCGCAGCCCCAAGCCGGAAGGCGCGCCCTGCAAAGTTGATGTAGACATCAAGTCAGCGGGCTACGCGTCACGCCGTCGCTTCAGTGTGATCGCGGAGCGATCCAATGACCGGCCAATGGCGATGATGATGGAGCAGGGCGTCGATTCGCAGTGGCGTCTGATCGGCCTGAGCGGTACCGGATCGCTTAGTCAGTAACATACAAATAAAGAAATTTTTCAGGAGTCATTCATGGCCCAATTCACACTTCCCAAGAATTCCACGATCGATAAAAGCGCAGGCAAATCGCACGCCGCGCCTGCGGGTGCCAAGAACGTTCGCACGTTCAAGGTTTATCGATATGACCCGGGCAATGGGGAGAATCCACGCGTTGATTCCTACGCCGTGGATATGGATAACTGCGGTCCAATGGTTCTGGATGCGCTGATCAAGATCAAGAACGAAGTTGACCCCACGCTGACCTTCCGGCGTTCTTGCCGTGAAGGGATATGCGGTAGCTGTGCCATGAATATTGATGGCACCAATACTCTGGCCTGCATCAAGGGCTGCGACGAGGTCGATGGTGACGTCGCCATATATCCTTTGCCGCATATGCCAGTTGTAAAAGACCTGGTCCCGGACATGACGCATTTTTATGCTCAGCTGGCCAGCGTGGAGCCATGGCTCAAAACTGATTCGCCGGCACCAACACGTGAGCGTCTGCAGTCGGAAGAAGAACGCGCCAAGCTGGACGGTTTGTACGAGTGCATTCTCTGCGCCTGCTGTTCCACCAGCTGCCCGAGTTATTGGTGGAATGGGGATCGCTATCTCGGACCTGCAGTCTTGTTGCAGTCCTATCGCTGGCTGGCGGACTCACGTGATGAAGCGACTGGCGAGCGTCTTGATGCGCTGGAAGACCCATTCAAGCTCTACCGCTGCCACACCATCATGAACTGTACCAAGACCTGTCCGAAGGGCCTGAATCCGGCCAAGGCGATTGCTGAGACCAAGAAAATGCTGGTTGAACGCAGAACCTGATTCTCACGGGTTGCAGATGATCGAGAAAAAGGCCTCGTGAAGCGAGGCTTTTTTTGATGAGCCTCCTCTCTATTGCCGCACTGTTGAATTGCGACGTCCGACTGAAGCTGGGCGCGCACTGGCTTCCAGACGTTCACAGTAATGGCTGAAGCTTAGGCCATGTTCGATTTGCAGAAGACTTGCCTTCGCTTTTAGCGAAGCCCAATCCGGTGGCCATTCGCTGTCCTTGAGTGCGAGCAAGACCTGATTCTTTTCCTCGATTCCGTCAAGCAGCAAAGTGTGACCAGAAAATACTGAATCAATCTGTTTTTTGAGTTTTCCAGTCCAGCGTGGAGACCCCACGATATTTACAACTAATACTCCGCGAGGTTTCAACTTGGCGCGGACTATTTCATAGAAGGCGGCATCGCGAAACGGGGCGGCAGTCCCGTTCCTGTCACAGCCGTCAAGGAGGACCACATCCGCCACTGTCATTTCATTCTGAACAAAGCTAGCGCCATCAGCGCAAAGGATATTGAATCGTTTGTCCGGTTTGGGAATGTTGAACAGTGGCGCGAAATCAATCACCGCCTGTTCAATCTCAACTGCCGTGATCCGCGCACCCGGCAATTGTCGATAGCAGAACTTGCTGGCTGAGCCGCCGCCCAAGCCTATGACCAATAGATCCTGTGGCCTCGGCTGAAACAGTAAAAACGACATCATATCGCCAGTGTAGGCAAAGCTGAGATGCTCTGGCGAGTTCATGCTCATGCGGCTTTGCATGTAACGCGGTCCAAGGTGCAGCTGCCGATACTCGCCATCCTCGAGTACGAAGGGCTTGTTGTACTTGCCGCTGTGCAGCTGTCGCACGATCTGCATCAGACTGGTAGACGCGGGCTCACGAATATGGGCAGTGTAATCACCTTCGGGCAAAGACACTGGCACTTCCCAGAACTGCATTTCCTCCAGCATGGGGGAGGCGGCAGTCTTATTGTGTGGCCTGGAATTCAAATTCCTGCTTCGGCTGAAATGCTGGCGCCGGATTCAATCAGACATGCGCAGATTATTGAAATATGAGACATGAGGCATTTTAGCGCGGCGTAAAGAATCTCCGCTCATGGCGCTTTTGAAGAGGTCTGGAAGGGGATCATTCGCCCCTGTCGTCGACGCAGGTCCAATGCCGGAATCTTCTCGCAACAATGCTGACGCATGTCTTCAGTCCTCAATCTGAAATGCCAGGTGCTCATTTTTTCTTACTCATTGATCTGCCGTCGCGTTCAATTTCACTAAAGTCATTCAGGGCCCTGAATCCTTTTCGGACCCAGTGACGCACACTGAGATTGGACTCGTCGGCGGCCCAGGCTCGCATTGCGCAGACTAGACCCGCAGTGGCGGCAGCCACTTGCACCCTCAGCAGAAATGCTTGTTTCTTAGCCTGCCCTCGCAGCAAAATTTCGGTGACTTCGCCTTCCCAGCGAGAGTTTTCCGCCTGATATCTTCGGCTCAAGGAGGGGGTGTCATAGACAATCCGCGTTAGCTGGCTGGCGCGGGCGCTATCCGCATCGAGACAGTCCGCCAAATGCAGCATGGCCCGGCGTAAGGCATGTGTAGCTGAAGAATCTCGGGCACGAGACGTCAGATATTCGCAGATGATGTCGCCCTGCTCATCAAGCCAGTCAAAGACCACATCGTCCTTGGATGGAAAATAGCGAAATAAGGTGCGTCGAGAGGTTCCTGCGGCGGCGGCAATTTCACTGACCGTTGTCGCGTCAAAGCCTTTCTCAGAAAACAGCCTGATACCCGCTGCCGAAATGCGATCCCGCAATTTTTTCTGATTGCGTTCACGCTTGCCACCAGGCGAGTCTTGTATGGACGTTCGCGCTGCGGCTTTCCCTATTTGCTTAGGTTCTTCAGTCATTGCAGCTGTGTAGAGCAGGTCTTGATCAAACTCTGAGGCACATGCAATTATGGCACTGAGTGCCAATATAAGTGAAATGGAGAGAGCTGCATGCGGGTTGCCAAATGCTTTTCGGGCCGACAAGTGCTCGCCCTGTGCTTGCTCTTAGCCACAGCAGGTCCGGTGCAGGCAGGCCGCGGTCTGCTGCTCAACGCCTACGGCGCTGAGGCCCTAGCCATGGGCGGTGCCGATGTTGCGGTGGCACGCGACACCAATGCCATCAACAATAATCCTGCGGGCCTGACCCAGATCAAGGATGGCGCTTTTGATGTGCAGATCTATCCCTATTACGCGCTCTTCAACCATAGTGACTCGCTGGGCAACGACGAGGCAACGGACGACCCTGCCGGATCACTGCTGGCAGGCGGCTACGCCTGGAGACTGAGCGCATGGCCCAATTGGGTGGCCGGTATTGGCTTGTATACGCAGGGCGGGTCGGGCATCGGACACAGCGATCTGCTCACGAAATTTGGTAATCGCGACGAGGTCTCCGCCAACATCGGGGTCAGCAAACTGGCATCTGCCGTCGCGTGGCAGGCGCGGGACAATCTCAGTATCGGCCTGACGCTAGGCCTGTCCTATGCGATGGGCAGGCAGAAATATTTCTTTAACACCTCAGACACATCGGACCCGAATCAGCCTTTCTTTGGCCTGCGCTTTGACGGGGGCACCGCGCTCTCGGCCAACGTGCTGATCGGCATTCAGTATCAGCCGCGCGCGAATTGGAATTTGGCAGTGGTCTATACCAGTAAGACCGACTTAAGCCTCACCGGCGGCACGGCAACCCTGAACTTCGAATCAATCGGGCTGGGCAAGGTGCGCTATGCAAATGCCCGATTGCAGGGGCTCGCGTTTCCTCAGGAAATTGATGTCGGTCTGAGCTGGAAGCCGCGACCGCGCTGGCTTCTTTCGGTGGAATTCAACTGGCTGGATTTTTCGCGCGCGCTGGACTCGACGCGCTTTCGAGCAGATTCGCCGAGTAACGACGCTGCGTCCCTGCAGATTGACGTTACCACCCCGCTTCGTTGGCGCGATCAGTATGTCTATGCAGCCGGAGTGGCTTATTCCTTGAGCGAGAAGACCACATTGCGAGCAGGCTTCAATGTAGAGAACAATCCGATTCGCGGTGAGTTTGCGACGCCAGCGCTTAATTTGGGCCAGGAGCGCGAAATCGTGATTGGCTTCGGGCGAAAGCTTGGGGGCGGTTGGAGCCTGGATTCAGCATTGGAATACCAGATACCTGTCACTCACCGTTATACCAATTCCGCCTTGCCGCTGGGGGATCAAGTCCAAGACCGTTACGGTCTGTTGGGGGTTGTTCTCGCGATTTCGCGTCGCTGGTAGCACGGTTGGACTACTGCTGGTTGGCGAGCTGATCTGACAAGGCCCATTCACGCACGCTCATCTCTCCTATTTCGCGAGAGAATTGCTGTTCGGCCGTATCGAGCAGGGATATGGTTTTGGTGCCGAGACCGGTGCGAGGCTTGATCGGGTGTTCGCTGGAACGCACTTCTCTCCAGAGTTCGCCAACGCTGACTGAGGCCATGTCCCGACCGGGAACCAACAGGACACGCTCCAGCCCGGATTCAGTCAAAAATCCACGTTGCACCAGCATTTCTACCACGCGGGAAACGTGCTCACCGGGCGAATCAAGCTGCGCAGTGATTTCTTCCTCAGTTTGTCCGAGTTCCCCCCTGGCAAAGCGCTGGCAGGCGGTGCCCATGATCATCAAGGCCAGATATTCGGACTGGCGCGCAGACGGCAAGGACATTTTGCCCTTGGGCTTCATGTGTATCGGATTCTGTACATAGAATGCCAGCTGACAGCCAATCAGCAGGATGAGCCAACCCAGGTAGAGCCAGATCAGCAGGAAGATGACGATGGCAAAGCTGGTGTAAATCGCGTTGTAATTGGTGGCCCCTGCAACAAAGGAGGCGAATGCCAAGCTCGCCGATTGCCACAAGACGCCTGCGGCCAAGCCGCCGATCGCGGCAGCCTTGAGCTTGACCTTGGTATTAGGCACAAACATATACAGAAACGTGAACATGCCCACGATCATCAGATAGGGCACAAGTTTGGTCGCGCTAGCCACGAGAAAGCCCAGAGGGGCAATGCCGCCAACCTGTACTAGCACCTCACTTTTGAGGACGGTGCCCGTGACCCCCAGAGCGGAAAAAATCACGGCTGGGCCAATCATCAGAACACTCAGGTATTCGCTGATCCGCTGACCCATGGGACGGATGCGTTCAATCCGCCAGACGTAGTTGAAGCTGGATTCCACTTTCTGGATCATCGAGATCGCGGTGTAGAACAAGAGAATGACGCCAACCGATCCGAGGATGCCCACCTGTGTCTTGGCTACGAAGCCAATGAGCTTGAGCGTGATCTCGTCACCTTGCGGGCCTAGGGGGCGCAAAAATTCGCGCAGAGTCGGCTCCAGGCGGTTCTGCACACCAAAAGCCTTAAGCACCGAGAAGCTCAGCGCCAGCAGAGGAACTAGCGAGAGCAGGGTGGTATAGACCATGCTCATCGCCCGCATCGAGAGCTGGCCCTCGAACATCACGTGGCCAATCGAATAAGCGAATCTGCCCATACGGACAAATAGCCATCGAAGGCGGGAGCGCTCTTCGCGCTCGTCCCAGAGACGCGATCGGATTTGGGACAACCAGTTGGCAGGCAGCATAGGGCGAGTTTAGGGAATGTCGACGGGGCCTGCCTCACCGAACAGGTCGGAACGGATCATTCCTGACGCTGAACGAGAAAATCCGACGAATGGTCAGCGTGGATACAGGCCGGATTGTTGACAATGGTGCACTGCAACATTAGTATGCACTTCAACACTTGCTGCACTGCAACAAAGTGTTCAGGAAGTTTAACAAATTCACATATTTACAAAATTCTGCCGAGGAAAACACAATGAAAGTTGAAACCATCGTAAAAGACGTCAAAGGGGCTGTTGAACCGTACATGATCAAGGGTCAGGACATGGTGACTGTGTCGGTCGAAACCGTGAAGCAGGCCAATACCATCGTCGTCGACAGCGTGCAGACCTTGTTCAAGAACAATGTAAACGCGGGTAAGGATCTGATCTCCGTGGCTCAGTCCAGCTTCGAAAAAGCCAAGGCTGCGGGCGTCAAGGAAGTGGCCTCCAAGCCGGTTGAATACCTTCCCGAGGGCAAGGATCTGATCGTCGATGCGTACAAGGACTCTTACTCGATCGTGACTAAGGCCGGCGAGCAGTTGGTGACGGTGGTTCGTAAGGGCTTTGAAGATGTCAGCGCCAAACTCAGCGGTTCCAGCACCGTTTCTGGCGAAGTAAAGAAGGCCAAGGCCACGGTCCGCAAGACCGCCAATAAAGCGGCCAAGGCTGCCAAGAAGACAACTGCCTGAACAAGGCACGAGGGGATGTTTAAAGTCCTGCAGCGTAAAGTTTTGGTGTAGCGTTTCCGGCTTGTCCGGAAGGGAAAGGGTCGGAGCAGTGCTCCGACCCTTTTTTTGTTCGGTGGTAAGAAACTGCCTCTGAGTTCAGTCCGGACGGTCCGATTCCGACGAAAGCGCGCTTCTCTCCTGCGCCAGCCTGACTCAAAGTGCGGCCTGCAAATAGATTGGTCGATAAGCAATCACGGCGTCGACCCCGCCCGGAGACTAGCGCTGTGCGCGCACGGTCTGGGCGGATGTTCCAAATAATAATGCGGACGGATCAGAGCATTTTTTAGGGGAAAGCCTCAGAGGGTTCAGAAATTTTTGCCCCGACCTGTCTGCAGACAGGTCCTAGGACTTCCTTTGCCGCTATCTATTGCGGTTTGCTTGCCGTAATCTGATTTTCCGGCAATGCACTTGATATATTGCAGTCTAAAATAACGATTGGCTGGGGAGATAACTGGTGAAGGCTGTCATCCTTGCTGGCGGACTCGGTACGCGCATGTCCGAAGAAACGGGCACCCGCCCAAAGCCCATGGTAGAGGTCGGAGGAAAGCCGATCCTGTGGCACATCATGAAAATATATAGTGCGCATGGAATCGACGATTTCGTGATCTGCCTAGGCTACAAAGGGCACATGATCAAAGAATATTTTGCCAACTACGCACTTCGCAATTCGGACGTCACATTCGATTTCCGAGAGGGCAATAGAAGCATTCACCGCGATGACTCGGAGAATTGGCGGGTTACTCTGGTCGATACCGGCGAAGAGACTCTAGTCGGCGGACGGATCAAGCGCATCATTCCTTATGTCGCTGAGGACCCCGCTTTTTGCTTGACTTACGGAGACGGAGTTGCCGACGTCGACATTGGCAAGCTGATCGAGCGGCATCATAGTGAAGGACGTCTGGCCACTGTGACTGCCGCGCAGCCGGCAGGGCGTTTCGGGGCCCTGCGTCTGGACGGCAATCGGGTGACGCGATTTCGCGAAAAACCGGACGATGAGAGTGGCTGGATTAATGGAGGGTATTTTGTGCTCAGTCCAAAGATTGCCGACTACATCGAAGGAGACTCAACGGTCTGGGAGCGCGAACCCCTAGAGCAGCTTGCACGCGAAGGGCAGTTGTCGGTGTTTCAACATCACGGGTTCTGGCAGCCCATGGACACACTACGCGACAAAAATGTTCTGGAAGATTTATGGGCTCAGGACCGTGCGCCTTGGAAAACATGGTGAAAATCTCCGCTCGATTTCCACGCCCGGTGATCGCTTTCAGCATCAGCCTCCAGGGCGTCTTACTGCTGGGTGATGCTCGCCATCGGTCAGCTCATTGCAAACCTTGTGAACAAACATGCGATTCAATCCAGCGGCTCTGAACGGCGCGTATACCGTCGAACTCGACGTCCGCAGCGATAGTCGTGGTTTTTTTGCCAGATCCTTCTGTGAACGAGAGTTCGAGGAGAATGGCTTGGAGTCACGATTCCGACAAATCAACAATTCCCTCGGCCGGCGCAAGGGAACCATGCGCGGCCTGCATTACCAGTTAGCGCCGGGAGCTGAGGTCAAACTGGTGCGCTGCATCCGTGGCGCAATCTACGACCTGATTGCCGATCTGAGACCAGATTCGAGCACCTTCGGCCAGACCTTCGGTGCCGAGTTGAGCGCTGAGAATAGAACCATGATGTACGTTCCCAGGGGCTGTGCTCACGGTATGCTGACGCTTGCTGATGACACCGAAGTCATTTATCTGGCCAGCGATTTCTACGCGCCCGATCTGGAGCGCGGGCTTCGTTTTGACGATCCGCGACTGGGCATCGACTGGCCGCTGGCGCCTGTTGATGTCTCGGACAAAGATCGTAACTGGCCCTTGTTTGATCTGGATTACCACGGCATCGAGCAATTGCGCGGACTGCTATGAAGATGCCCTCACTGGTTACGCAGCGAGCAAATTTGTCCGAAGCAAGGGCACAGCCCAGTGAAATGGAATAATTCTTTTGCGCGGAGAGCCGGGACACCAGCTACGGGATTGTCGCTGACCGAAGGTGGTGGATCTGTACTGCAAATCTCCCGTCGGAACGTCAATCGACTGGTTGCCTATTGCGCATTGTACGAATTCGAAGACGTCATTGCGGAAGTCGCCCAAGCCGATCGAGTGGAATTGCTCGATCTGTCAGCCCTCGAGATCGCGCGGAAGGCCTACAAACTGGTGCGCGTCCTCAGTGGCTCGCAAGCTCTGGCGCATAAGGTCCCGCTACATGGCCCGCAGCTCCGGCTTAGCCGAAGTTACGAATTATTCTTTCCGGTCTTCAGTAATCCTTACGATGTCTATGTGCTGACAACAATCCCGGACTGGCGCGAGCGTTGTCGCAAAGCCGCCTGTTTCATTAACGAATACTGGACCCATCAATATACGCCGGCTTATTTATTCGAGCTTCTGCGGCCGTTCGATCATATTTTTGTTGGAACCGAATGTTCGGTGGACCGGGTGAGCCAGCTGACCGGCAGGCCATGCAGCTATCTGCCAGCCGCCGCCGACGTGCTGCGTTTTTCTGCTCTGCCGAGCCCGCGCCCGCGATTTATCGACGTCAGCAATCTAGGCCGTCGATCAGTGACGACCCATCAAGCCCTGCTGCAACTGGCCGAGCAACGTCACATTCACTATCACTACGATACGGTCGCGGCTAGTGGAGACGGGCTCAAGCAGCGAACATTTTCAGTTGATGATCCTGGTGCACATCGACTCTTGCTGGGCACCATTTTGCAACGCAGTCGTTATTTCATTGCCAACCGTGCGCGCATCAATGAGCAAGAATATGCGCAACATCAGGATGAAATCGCCTTTCGCTTTTATGAAGGTGCAGCGGCCGGGACGATCATGCTCGGAGAAGCGCCGCGGACTGATACTTTTCGCCGATTGTTCGACTGGCCAGATGCGGTAATTCCGATGCCGCTGGACTCAGCTGATATTGGAAACCGGATTCGCGAACTGGATGCCCATCCTGCGCGGCTTGAGCAAGCCCGGCGCAACAATCTTCACCATTCAGCCCTGCGGCATGACTGGGTGCATCGCCTGCGCACGGTATTCGAGACGCTGGATCTCGTTCCGACCAAGGGTATGCTCAGAAGAGAAACAGAGTTGCGGTCGCTTTCGCAGCGGGCTTTGGACGCGCCTGCCGGAACGATCTAATTCGGTTCAGGGAGTCGGAGGCCGCAGTGTTGCAGTGTTGCCAGCGTAGGACTCAGCAAGGTTCGGCTGTTCCTGCGGCCCTCTCTCGCACGCATGACCCTAATATTGCAAACTGCTCGGGCTGAATTCTCATGGATGCCTCAGTGACGCGACAACCCACAGAGCTGGAGCCGCTAAATGATTATTGTTGATACCGCCCTGCAGCAGCGCGTCGCACAGGAGCGACCGCTGCAGGTGGCCATGTTCGGCGCAGGCTTTATGGCGCGTGGCGTCGCCAATCAGTTGCTCAGGCGCGTGCCCGGGTTTCGCCTGGCTGTGATTTGCAACCGAACCGTCGCGTCGGCGATCGGTTGCTACACCGCCGCAGGTGTGCCACGCGAGCAGATTGTGGAGGTCAACTCGGCTTCTGCGCTCGACGATGCCATTGGCCGCGGCCTATTTGCGGTCAGTAGTGACCCCGCGGTGCTGGGCGCCGAACGCATCGAGATTGCTTTGGAAAGTACCGGGCATGTCGAATACGGTGCCAGGATCACACTGCTGGCGATCGAACATCGAAAACCAATGGTGTCGATGAATGTCGAACTCGACGCCACCGTAGGCCCAATTCTGAAAGTGATGGCGGATCGGGCAGGAATTATGTTGACTGGCTGCGATGGCGACCAGCCTGCAGTGCAGATCAATCTGCATCGCTATGTCAGCAACCTCGGCCTCAAGCCGTTGATCTGCGGCAACATCAAGGGCATGCAGGATCGCTATCGCAATCCTACGACCCAGGCTGGTTTCGCCAAGCAGTGGGGCCAGACCGCATCGATGGTCACCAGTTTTGCGGACGGCACCAAGATTTCGTTTGAACAGGCGATCACTGCAAACGCAACCGGCATGTCGGTAGCCCGGCGCGGCATGATCGGTCTTGAACACAAAGGTCATGTAGACCAACTCGTCGGGGCTTATGACTATGATCATATTCGAGCACTGGGTGGCGTTGCCGATTACGTCGTCGGTTCCGTTCCCAGTCCTGGCGTCTTTGTTTTTGCCGAAGCTCAGGATGATATTCAGGCGATCTACCTGAATTACGGCAAGCTCGGCGAAGGACCTGTCTACAGCTTTTACACGCCCTGGCATCTGACTGCCCTGGAGGTGTCTACATCGCTGGCCAGGGTCGCACTGCTCAAGGACGCACCGATCACGCCGCTGGGGCCGCAATTGGTCGACGTGATCGCGATCGCCAAGAAGCCGCTCAAGGCCGGCGATGTGCTCGACGGTCTGGGTGAATACATGACTTACGGTGTGTGTGAGACGGCTGCGATTACTGCGCGCGAGCGACTGCTGCCGATGGGCTTGGCAGAAGGTTGCAAACTGCTTCGAGACATTCCGCAGGATCAGGCCATTGGCTGGGCCGACGTGAGTCCGCCGCTGGACAAACTGGCACATCGTCTGCGCCGCGAACAGGATCAGCATTTTTCCAAATCATCAACTCTGCGGGCACCACCGATACCAAAATGAAAACGGCTCAAGATGTTGTATCAACAGATCTGGAGTTTATTGCTCAGTCACTGAGCGGGGAATTTTCGCGCATGGCGGGAAAGAGTCTGCTCGTCATCGGTGGCGGCGGGTTCCTTGGTTACTACCTTGTGCAATCGGTCGTTCAATGGAACCAGACGCGCACAGACGGCGAGCCGATCAAGCTCACTGTATTCGATAATTTCAGTCGCGGAATGCCTGAATGGCTGTCCGATCTCGCAGATCGCTCGGACCTGGTGCTGACACGCCATGATGTACTCGATCCGCTGCCCGCGGACCTTGCGCCGCAGGATTACGTCATCCATGCGGCCTCCATCGCTTCCCCCATTTTTTACCGATTGCATCCCATTGAAACCATGGATGCCAACGTCAACGGACTGCGAAATCTGCTCGAATATGCGCGGTTGCTCAAACAGCAGGGTCGGCCGATGTCTGGCTTTCTGTATTATTCCACCTCTGAAATTTACGGCGACCCCACACCGGGAAACATTCCCACCCCGGAGACTTACCGCGGCAATGTTTCCAGCACCGGTCCTCGCGCCTGCTACGACGAATCCAAGCGTTACGGTGAAACTCTGTGTGTCAATTTCGCCAAAGTCCATGGTGTGCCGGTACGCATAGCGCGTCCGTTCAACAACTTTGGGCCTGGACTCAAGATCACGGACGGTCGCGTGCTCCCTGACTTTGTGCGCGACGTACTCGCGGGCAGAGATATCGTGATGCTTTCTAACGGAACGCCCACACGCACCTTCTGCTACGTCGCCGACGCCGTCATCGGTTACTTCAAGATTCTGGTTCGCGGTCGTTCGGGCGAGGCTTACAACATCGGTACTGAAAGTCCGGAGATCAGTGTGTCGACGCTGGCAGACAAGGTCGTGGCATTGTCCCGAGAACTCTTCGGCTATGAAGGTAAAGTGACGTACTCGGTATCGGATGATGCCGAATACCTCGTCGACAATCCCAACCGGCGCTGTCCGGTCATCGCCAAAGCCAGGGATGAACTGGGCTACGAACCGACAGTGACTTTCGACGAAGGCCTCCGACGCGCACTGATCTGGTACTCAGGCAACCGCACCGAGGATGTGGAAAAGTGAAGGTCGCCATTATCGGAACCGGTTATGTGGGACTGGTTTCCGGGGCCTGTCTGGCAGACCACGGTCACGAGGTGATTTGCGTCGATATTGACGCTAAGAAAATCGAGTCCATCACTCTGGCCAAGCCGCCGATTCATGAAGTCGGCCTAGAAGAGATGCTGAAGCGTGTGGTGCCGGATCGGCTTAGCGCGACAACGGATTTGGCTGCCGCAGTGCAGGTCAGCGACATGACTCTGATCGCGGTCGGCACACCTTTTGATGGCGAGGAGATTGACCTCACTTACATTCGCACCGCCGCCCAGCAGATTGGCGAGGCGCTGCGTGATAAGGACGAGTATCACGTGGTCGTGGTCAAGAGCACGGTGGTGCCCGGAACCACAGAAGACGTGGTGCTGCCCATACTCAGCAAAGCGTCGGGCAAGCAGGCCGGCGCGGACTTCGGCGTCGGCATGAATCCCGAATTTCTCAAGGAAGGCGAGGCCATCGCTGATTTCAATCAGCCGGACCGGGTGGTTCTGGGCGGAATCGACGAGAGAACGCTCGATCGGCTGGCAGAGCTCTACGCCATTTATCCCGACGTGGACGTATTGCGGACCAATCCCAGAACCGCGGAGATGATCAAGTATTCAGCCAACGCCCTGCTGGCCACGCTGATCTCGTTTTCCAATGAGATCGGCAATCTGTGCGCCCTGAGCGGAACCGATGTCGTCGAAGTCCTGCGCGGGGTGCATCTGGACAAGCGTTTCATGCCGATTCTGACTGACGGCAAGCGGGTCGCTCCGGGAATGGTCAGCTATCTTGCCGCAGGCTGTGGTTTTGGCGGTAGTTGCTTTCCAAAGGATGTCAAAGCACTGATTGCAGACGGTAAGCGCCGCGGTGCCGATATGGCCGTGCTCGACGCGGTGGTCAAGGTCAACCTCGCCCAACCCCAGCGCATGATTGAGATGCTGCGAGAGGAGTTCCCCAGCTTCAAGGGGCTCAAGGTCGCGGTGCTGGGCATGGCTTTCAAGCCGGGTACCGACGACGTACGCGAATCTCCTTCACTGGCGGTCACCGATGCGCTGCAAGAGGCGGGCGCTTACGTGACGGCATTCGACCCCATTGCGCAGACGCAAGCACTGCGCGCGCTCAGGTCCCCGGTGACTTTTGCCGATACTTTGGAACAGTGCGTTGCCGAAGTTGACGCGGTCCTGCTGATGACCTCCTGGCCGGAATTTACGCGCCTGCCCGAGATTCTGCGCGAGACTTCGCGAAACCCGCTGGTAGTGGACGGTCGCCGCTTGCTGGACAAGGGCAGTGTCTCAAACTACAAGGGCATCGGTCTGGGCTGAGCGCTCGAGCGTCACGAGCCCTGTATTCGTGTCATCCCCGTCAGTCGGATTCTGGCGACGGCTCAGGAAGTTTTCTTATCGCTCGTTGATTTTCGCGACTTTCGCCGCGTCGGTTCGCGCTTGGCCGCGCTCGGCTTTTCCTCAGGTTCTTCTTCGGCCGCGATCACGCGCGCCATCAGGCGCTTCCATGCGGGGGAGTTGCGCACGGTTTCAAAGTTGGTCTTCACAAAGTCCGAGGGATTGAAGTTCTCATTTGCCTGGCCAACTTTTTCGCGCAGAAACTGCACCACGTCATCCTGCAGGCCCGCTACGTCGGGCAGACCGAGGAATCGGCGCAGTTCTTCGGGTTTGACGTCAATTTCGATTTTGATCTGCATGCCGGTCGCCTGTTCAAAAATAGGAGTCGATGGGGCAGCCTAGCCGATCATTCCGGCTGAGCGATAGCTTTCTTCTCAGCGCGCCGAGACCAGCTTCGCCTGGACTTCCGCATAGCGAGCGGCGGTGCGTTCTGCGACGTCGTCGGGCAGCCAAGGGCCTGGTGGGGTTTTGTCCCAAGCTTGTGCTTCGAGCCAGTCACGCACGATCTGCTTGTCATAGCTCGGCGGACTGATGCCTGGACGCCATTGCGTTGCATCCCAGAAACGCGACGAGTCCGGAGTGAGCACCTCGTCGATCAGGTGGATCCGACCGTCGTCATCCAGTCCAAACTCGAATTTAGTGTCGGCCACAATAATGCCACGTGCGCGGGCGTAGGCGGCAGCCTCGACGTAGATGCGCAGGGTAAGGTCGCGCAGCTGATCTGCCAGCTCGCCGCCCAGGGTGTTGACCACGGTTTCGAAGCTGATGTTCTCGTCGTGGCTGCCAACTGGGGCCTTGTCTGCTGGCGTGAAGATCGGTTCCGGCAGCTGGTCTGCCATGCGCAGATTGTCCGGCAGGGAAATTCCGCAGATGGCTTGCTGGCTCTGATAATCTTTCCAGCCCGAGCCAATCAGGTAGCCGCGCGCCACGCATTCCACCGGAATCGCTTTGAGCTTGCGCACGATGACAGCTCGGCCGGCCAGCAGTTCACAGTCGGCAGCGCTCAGGTGATCCGCCAAGTGCATCTCTGGTGCCATCTGATTGGGTACCAGGCCGGCGAAGCGATTCATCCAGAACTCGGTCAGTTCGGTCAACACCAGGCCCTTTCCTGCAATGGGCCTTGGCAGGATGACGTCAAAGGCGGACAGACGATCCGTGGTCACGATCAGCAGATGATGGTCGCCCACGCCGTAGATGTCGCGCACTTTGCCGCGATGAATCAAGGGCAGGCTTTTCAGGTTGGACTGGTGCAGGGCGACGGTCATCTGGGGCAATTCGGCTAGGTGGGTGCGAAAGGAGTCGCACATGATAATCGCCGCAGCAAATTCAGGCCTCGGCCAGATCGATGAATTGCTCGGAGGTGCTGATTTTCTCGGGGAATCCTTCCTCTGGATCCAGAGCCCCTAGCGCCATCGCACGCGCAATCGCATGGCTGCGGGTGCGCACGCCGAGCTTTCTTTCAGCCGAATTCAGATGGAAAGCGACGGTGCTTTCGGCAATGCCCAGCTGTTTGCCTATGGTAGTCGAGGTCATTCCCCGTGCCGCAAAACGCAGACAGTCTCGTTCGCGAGCCGATAACCTTGGCTTGGGCGCGTTTTCATCGGCGAGAACCAGCTCGCGCATACGGTCCTGTATCAATGAGGTAATCCACTGTGCGCGCTGAAACAGTTTTGCTCGCGCGGCACCGACCGGCAGAGGCTCGCCCCGCGAAAGATTCATGATGCCGATCTCGCCGCCGATCCCGTGTAACGGGATTGTCAGCCCGTGTTTAAGGCCAAAGCTCGCTGCCTCGCGGAAAAGCTTCTCGGCTGCAGGCACGCTGCGGTTCAGCTCGTCCCACCCAAATGGCGTTACCGTAGAAGCGGCCTTGGCAAGAACGGGGTCGATCATCATCAATCCCTGCTCGTCGTAATGCGAACGCCAGCCTTTGGGGTAGCCGCTAAGCACGAACTGGCAAGGACGCGAAGGGGAGACAGCAATTCGGAGACCGTATAAAAAATATTCGAAACCAAGCGCCTTGGAAGCCTTGCGGCAGGCATCGCCAGCCTCGCGCACGTCTCGTGCCGAATTGATTGCATTTCTCAGTAAGACATCGCCCCGCATGCATCGCCCCTCTTTTCCATCAGTGGCAATATACCCATGTTTATCCATGGCTGTCTGACTTCGAATGTCGCTGTTTTGGGCCGAAACTTCAGATTGACCGGCAGACGACAGTCCTGAAATTCAATAACTAAATCTGAATATCGCGTCAGGTAATGGGCGCTGTTATTCCACAATTCATCAATCATTTCCGCTCCTTAACATGAAGAAAAATCGAACCCTTCTGGTCATTGGTAATGGAGGCCGCGAGCATGCTTTGGCGTGGGCCCTGGCAAAATCCGAATCTGTGAGCAAGGTAATTGTCGCGCCAGGAAACGCGGGCACCGCATATGAGCACAAGTGCCAGAACGTGGCTGTCGCGGCAGATGACGTCCCAGGTTTGCTCAACCTGGCCTTGGAGCAAAAAGTGGATCTCACGGTCGTGGGTCCGGAAGTGCCTCTGGCATTGGGTGTGGTCGATGCCTTTGTCGCCCAGGGCCTGAGAATATTTGGTCCTAATCGGGCAGCGGCGCAGCTGGAAAGCTCAAAAACATTTACCAAGGAGTTTCTGGAGCGGCACCAGATTGCGACGGCAGCCTACGCCGCTTTCACCGATGAGAGCGAGGCCCTTGAATATCTGGCCAGTCGATCGGCGCCCATCGTGATCAAGGCCGATGGTCTTGCCGCAGGTAAGGGCGTCGTGGTTGCAATGGAGATGGAAGAGGCACGCGCCGCTGTCACAGATATGCTCTCGGGCGGCAAGCTCGGCGCTGCCGGCTCGCGCGTGGTCATCGAAGATTTTCTAGAGGGCGAAGAGGCCAGCTTTATCGTGGTGGCCAACGGCGAGCAATACGTGCCCATGGCATCAAGCCAGGATCACAAGCGTATCTTCGATGGTGACAAGGGTCCCAATACGGGCGGCATGGGCGCTTACTCACCGGCGCCGGTGGTGACGCCGGAGATTCATCAGCGTATCTGCCGTGAGGTCATTGAGCCGGCACTCAAGGGCATGGTCAAAGATGGTTGCCCTTTTGGTGGCTTTCTCTATGCCGGCCTGATGATCGATCCGCAGGGTGGTATCAAGGTGCTCGAGTTCAATACCCGCATGGGCGATCCTGAAACTCAGCCGATTCTCTACCGCCTCGAATCCGAATTGCTGGAGATGCTGGATGCCGCTCTGGACTCGAGGCTCGATAAAATCCAAGTGCGCTGGAGCCCACAACCCGCTCTGGGCGTCGTGATGGCAGCACAGGGCTACCCGGCCTCGCCGAAAAACAATGACCTCATTCGTGGTTTGGACGTGGACTCAGGGGCCAAAGCGTTTCACGCCGGGACTAAGCTCAATGAGGCTGGTGAGACCGTGACCAGTGGCGGTCGTGTCCTCTGTGTCGTCGCCAGCGGCGCCAGTATCGCCCAGGCTCAAAAAGCCGCCTATGCCGGCGTCAGGCAGATAGATTGGGACGGTGTGCAGTACCGCTCTGATATCGGCTATCGGGCCATTGCACGTAAACAAGGCTAAGTAGGTAGCGCAAAAACAGAAAAGCCCCGCATCTGCGGGGCTTTTCTTTGCACTAGCGAAGCTAGTTGCGTTTCATGGACTCGAAAAAAGACTCGTTGGTCTTGGTGATCTTCATGCGATCCAGCAGCAGTTCCATCGCCGCCAGCTCGTCCATCTGATGCAGGAGTTTGCGCAGAATCCAGATTTTGTTCAGATCGGCCTCGTCCATCAGCAACTCTTCCTTGCGGGTGCCGGAGCGATTGATGTTGATAGCCGGGAAAATGCGTTTTTCCGCGATGCGACGCTCAAGGTGCAGTTCCATATTGCCGGTGCCCTTGAACTCCTCGAAGATCACTTCATCCATCTTGGAGCCCGTTTCGATCAGCGCGGTGGCGATGATGGTGAGCGAGCCTCCTTCTTCGATATTACGTGCCGCACCGAAGAAACGTTTTGGTTTCTGCAGTGCATTGGCATCCACACCGCCCGTCAGCACCTTGCCCGAAGACGGTGCCACCGTGTTGTAAGCACGAGCCAGACGTGTGATCGAATCCAGCAGAATCACCACGTCGCGCTTGTGCTCCACCAGACGGCGCGCTTTTTCGATGACCATTTCAGCAACCTGCACATGACGTGCAGCAGGTTCATCAAAGGTTGAGGCCACCACTTCACCGCGCACCGTGCGTTGCATATCGGTGACTTCCTCCGGTCGCTCGTCGATCAGCAGGACAATCAGATAAACGTCCGGGTAATTGGCTGCCAGAGATTGCGCAATATTCTGCAACATGATGGTTTTACCGGCTTTAGGCGGTGAAACGATCAAGCCGCGCTGACCACGACCAAACGGCGCCACGATGTCGATCACGCGGGCGGTAATGTCTTCGGTGGTGCCATTGCCCCGTTCCATGCGGAACTGGTCATTGGCAAACAGCGGTGTCAGGTTCTCGAAATTGACTTTCTTCTTGCTGACTTCGGGTGCTTCGTAGTTGATCGTGTCAACTTTCAGCAGCGAGAAGTATTTTTCACCATCTTTGGGGCTGCGTACGCGTCCTGAAATGGTATCTCCGGTGCGCAGGCTGAACCGTCGGATCGTTTGCGCGGAGACATAGACATCATCTGGGCCAGCCAGATAGGAACTGTCCGGGCCCCGCAGAAAGCCGTAGCCCTCGTTCATTATCTCCAGCACGCCGTCGGCCATGATGTGGTCGCCGCGTCGACCCGCAGCCTTCAGCAGATTGAAGACCAGATCCTGTTTGCGCGCACGGGCAATGTTTTCCAGCCCCTGATCCTGAGCGAGCTGGAGCAAGGCAGATGCGGTTTGCCTTTTGATGTCCGGAATGCGGACAACAATCGGTGGATCCTGAGGCGCAAATTCTGGCGCAAGGCGTCGCGCGGGGATTGGCGGCGGCGGCTCGGCCTCCTCGCCATCGGCCAGAACTTTCGGGCTTTTAGCAGCCTTTGCAGCGGCTTTTTCCGCCTTGGCAGTTTCAGCATCGGCGCGTATGTCAGCGGCGAGTTCGGCCTCGAACTCCTCCTCTGTCATGTCGATCGGCAAGCCGTCTAGCGACTGCTTGCCTCCGCCGCTGCGCTGCTGCGGGTTGCTGTTTCGGTTACCGCCGCCATGTCGGCGACGGTGCTTCATCATGCGGGGGGGTTTATTAGGCGGCTGTGACATGCTCGGAAACGAAGGCGGTGAGTTGGGCTTTGTGAACCGCGCCCACCTGGGTGGCAGCTGCCTGTCCATCTTTGAACAGAATCAGCGTAGGAATACCGCGGATGCCGAACTTCGGGGGCGTCCCGGGGTTCTCGTCCACGTTGAGTTTTACAACTTTCAGCTTTCCAACATTTTCGTCTGCAACCTGCTCCAGAATTGGCGCGATCATGCGGCAAGGTCCGCACCATTCAGCCCAGAAGTCGACCAGAACAGGGACGTCTGATTGGAGTACATCCTCGTCAAAGGAAGCGTCGGAAACGGCGGAGATATTTTCGCTCATGGAATGACCTCATGTGTCATGAACGCGACGGAGATGCGCGCAATATTGGGAATTAGGGTTATTTGGCATCCAGTTCAAGTAACCGGCGTTTGCCGCGCACTGGCGGAACTTGGGCGTTATGATGGATAGCTTGCTGCGGGGGGACCGATCAGAGCGGGAGCGCCGAGCAACGATGAAAATGTAACCCGCGACTCCCGTGAGTGACCCTATTTGAGCCGATTCGATCCGGCCTTGCAAGCTAAGGCAATAATTTCTAACGATGCAACTAGACCATTTATCCGATATTTCCTTCTCCAGCCTGCCGCTTCACCCCGGTTTGCAGGCCGCCATTGCCAAATTGGGGTTCGATCGCTGCACCCCGATTCAGGCGCAAACCCTGCCGCTAGCGCTGGAAGGTCGCGACCTTGCCGGTCAGGCCCAGACCGGCACGGGCAAAACTGCCGCATTCCTTCTGGCGACCATGAATCATCTATTGGCTGAACCCGCGAAAGGGCCCGAAGGGCAGCCGCGCGCGTTTATCCTGGCGCCAACACGTGAGCTGGCGGTACAGATCTACGAAGATGCGATGAATCTGCGCGGTGACACTGGTTTGCGCATCGCGGTCTGTTATGGCGGCACCGGCTATGAATCACAGAGACTGGCGATCGAGGCCGGAATCGACATTCTCATCGGTACGCCCGGGCGTTTGATCGATTATTTCAAGCAAGACGTTTACAGTCTCAGCCATATTGAAGTGGTGGTGCTGGACGAAGCCGATCGCATGTTTGATCTCGGCTTTATCGCCGATATCCGTTATCTGTTCCGCCGCATGCCGGACGCCGATAAGCGCCGTAACTATCTGTTTTCCGCGACCTTATCTCAGCGTGTTCTGGAGCTGGCGTTCGAGCACATGAATGAGCCGCACCAGGTCACCATCGAACCTGAGCAGGTCACTGCCGAGCGCGTGACCCAGTCCCTGATTCACGTGGCGAACGACGAAAAACTCAAAGTCCTTGTGGGGCTGCTTCAGCATCATGACCCCGTACGCACCCTGGTATTCATCAACACAAAGCGCGGCGCGGAGATCGTCGAATCGGCGCTGCGCGCCAATAATTTTGAGGCCAGCACCCTGTCCGGTGACGTGCCGCAACCCAAGCGCTTGCGTCTGCTGGAGGCCTTCAAGGATGGCAAGTTGCCGATTCTGGTGGCGACCGACGTGGCCGCGCGGGGCCTGCACATTCCGGCAGTAAGCCACGTCATTAATTACGACCTGCCGCAGGATGCGGAAGATTATGTGCACCGCATTGGACGCACCGCACGGGCAGGCGAGACCGGTGATGCCATCTCCCTATGCTGTGAAACCTACGTTTACTCGCTGCCGGATATTGAGAAATACATCGGCATGCGTCTACCCACCAAAAGTTTCCCCAGCGAATGGATGCCGACCAACTTCGTCGAGTCGCGGCCACCTCCACGCAAACCGCGTAGCGGCCCTGCACGGCGCGGTGGGGGCGGCGGCGGATCTCGTGGTCGCAGCAGAAGGTAAGTCCTGCTTGCGGCTGATCGAACCCGATTGGCCACGGCATCCGCGGGTGCAGGCGGTCAGCACCACACGGATTGGCGGCTTCAGCGAAGGCGCTTACACGGGAATGAATCTCGGCACCCACGTCGGCGATGATCCGATTCGCGTCGCGCAGAACCGCGACTTCTTGCGCACCCAGCTGTCATTGCCCGCCGAACCGATGTGGTTGGAACAGATACATGGTGTCGAAGTGGCTTATCTACCTGAGGCAGGACAGCTTGCCGTGGCGGACGCTGCGTGGACGGATCAGCCCGAGGTCGTATGCGTGGTGATGAGCGCTGATTGCCTGCCTGTTTTGCTGGCGGACCGTTTTGGGCGCTGCGTTGCTGCTGTTCATGCGGGTTGGCGAGGGCTGGCCGCCGGTGTACTGGAAGCAGCGCTGAAAGCTCTGCCCGTTTCACCCTTCGAGCTAACAGCCTGGCTTGGGCCTGCCATCAGCGCGCGGGCTTATGAGGTTGATGAAACTGTGCGGGAGGCCTTCATCACTCGCTCTAAGGAATTCAGCGCGGCCTTCGCGCAGACAAAGCAAGGCCACTATGCGCTCGATTTATCCGCCGCCGCGCGCATTGTGCTTCGCAAAGCGGGGGTCGCCGGAATATTTGGCGGTAATCGCTGTACTTTGTCCGAGCCCGAACTATTTTATTCTCATCGACGAGAGGGGCGATCTGGGCGTATGGCGAATTTGATTTGGCTGAAATGATCACCTTTGAGTGTCTCCGCTGCATTGCGTAGCCTAGGTGGCCTCTGTTACAAGGTGTGACCAGTGCGAGCAGGCTCGCACCAAAATTAATAAGGTCGCGCGGCGACCGAAATCAGAGGAGCGGGGATGGACGCAGAGTCTGTGGCCAGACGAGAACAGATCGTCATAGCGGCTGCGCGCCTGTTTTTGATTCGCCGCCTACGTATTCCGAGCTATCTGCGGTCGAGCACCGGCCCATATCGCACGTAGAACGCAAGAGACTTCCAGGGGCAAAAATTCATGAAGAAATTGACTCGTTTGAGCGCAGGTCTGCTCGCTGCAACTCTGTTGGTCCTGTCTCCGGTCTGGCTGAGCGCTCAGGATGAGGATGTGGGGCCGCCAATCAAGCCGCGTCCTGCCGAGCCTGCCGGCCTGGCTGCCAAAAGTCTGCTATTGGGGGTGGATAATTCCGGCAGGCATCTGATTGCCGTCGGCGATCGCGGCAATATCGTGGCCTCGAATGATGGTGTGAACTGGGCGCAGGTGGAGGTCCCGGTGCGCTCCACCCTCACCTCGGTCGATTTTGTGAACGCGGATAAGGGCTGGGCCGTGGGTCATGACTCCGTGATTCTTCACACCAAAGATGGCGGACGAACCTGGAAACTGCAGAATTTCAATCCGGGTCTGGAAAAGCCATTTTTAAAGGTCAAATTTATCGATGAGAACAACGGCGTTGCCATCGGGGCCTATGGTCTGATGATGGGAACCTCGGACGGCGGCGTAAGCTGGAACGATATCGAAGCCGAAGCGATACGCGAAGAGGAACTGCATTTCAATGACCTGACCTTGCTCGGAAATGGCCATCAGTTTCTGGTGGGCGAGAGCGGCATGATGGGCGTGTCCCGCGATGGCGTGAACTGGGAGCGCCTCGAGTCGCCGTATGAAGGCTCTCTCTACGGCGCAGTCCCTCGCGGCGAGACCGGCGCAGTCATCTACGGACTGCGCGGCAATGTCTATATGACTGACAACGTGCGCAAAGGCGACTGGAAAAAGATCGATACCGGTACAGTCTCTTCCTTTTTCGGCGGCACATTGATGCCGTCTGGTTCAGTCGTGTTGGTCGGCCTAGCGGGTGCGGTGGCCGTTGTGACTCCTGAAGGTGATGTGCGGCGTATCAAGGTCAAGTCAGTAGCGGGCGTGACCGGGTCCGGCACCTTGGCCAATGCTGTGCCTTGGAAAGACGGAATTCTCGCGGTAGGTGAACTGGGCGCCGTCCGGGTCGGCATTTAAGGCCGCGACCGTTCGAACGCATTGAACTAAGCAAGCGGCAAAAGAAATTCTTGAGGAAGCGGATATGAGTGACAGCGAACACGAAACCACCGCGCACAAGGTTCTGGCGGCGATCGAGCCCCTGATCTATGCCAGACGCAAACTCACCATGGGTATCTTGGCCGCGATTACCGCGTTCCTGTTCGTCCAGATGGTGCAGATCAAGCCAGATGCTGGCTTTGATAAGTCAGTGCCGCTGGAGCATCCCTATATGCAGGTGCTCAAACAGTACATGAGCGATTTCGGAGGTGCCAATACGGTTCTGGTGGCACTCAAGCAGAAGCCTGAAAAGGGTGAAATCTATACCGAGAACTTCCTGACCAGTCTCAAGCAGGCGACCGATGAGGTCTTCTTTCTCAAAGGTGTAGATCGCTCGCGCGTCTCCTCCTTGTTTACCCCCGACGTGCGTTATATCGAAGTCGTCGAAGGCGGCTTCAAGGGTGGCAACGTCATTCCGTCGGATTACGCGCCAAACGACCAGATGCACGCGCTGGTCAAGGGCAATGTGAGCAAGGGCGGTCACGTGGGCCGCTACACCACGACCGATCAGACCGGCGCCATGATCTTCTCCGAATTGCTCGAGATCGATCCGGTGACGGGCGAGAAACTCGATTACGGTCGAGTCGCCAATGATCTCGAAGACAAGCTGCGCGGACGTTTCACCAAAGAGAAGAAGCTGGTTTATAAGCTGAAAGACGATCAGCTCGTCAAGCTGCCCTCAGGCGAAGAAGTAACCGTCAAGGCAGGCACGGCGGTTGCCGAAGGATTTGTGGATCTGGGACTCAAGCTCAAGTTCAAAACTTTCTATTACAACTACCCGATTGAGGAAGGCAAGACCGAGCTGGTCAAGATCAAGGGCGGTCACACCGAGCCTGAGGAAGTCGATAACCCGCAGTTCAATCCAAACATCGAAGTTCACATCATCGGCTTTGCCAAGGTGGTGGGCGACATCATCGATGAAATCTTCGCGGTGGTCGGCTTCTTCATGCTGACGCTGCTGATGACGGGCATCCTGTTGTGGCTCTATGTCGGTCATTTCAAGTTGGCCATGCTGCCGCTGATTTGCTCAGTTGCAGCGGTGATATGGGAGTTCGGCCTGCTGCGCCTGCTTGGTTTTGGATTGGATCCCTTCGCGATTCTGGTGCCCTTCCTGATTCTGGCCGTGTCGGTTTCGCACGGCGTGCAGTTTGTTAACGCCTGGGTCGGTGAAATCGCCGAGAACGGGCGCAACAATTTTGATGCCTCGCTGTTCACCTGGCGGCGTCTGGCCATCTACGGAACCATGGCGATCATGACCGACGTGTTCGGATTCGCCGTCATCGGCCTGATTCCGATCGACATCGTCCGCGAAATGGCGCTCAACGCCTGCTTGGGTATGGCGGCGATCATCATTACAAACAAGTTCATGATGCCGATCTTCCTGACCTGGATCGAAATCAAGGACATCAAGGGTTTCATGGAGAAGCAGGAACGTCGCGACAGCATTTTCGATCCGCTGTGGCGTCTGCTTTCCAATATGGTCAATCCGGTGCCAGCGATCACGGCCATACTGGCGATGGGCCTGCTGTTTGGCTGGGCCACCTGGCAAGGTAAGGCGCTGCAGGTGGGCGACAGTCAGGCCGGCGTGCCTGAATTGTTGCCGGATTCGCGTTACAACAATGACACCGCCTCGGTGGTAGCGAACTATGCCATCGGTCTGGATATTCTCAAGATCATCGCGGAGACCGATGCGGAAACCTGCGTGAAGTACGAGGTGATGGAGCAGATCGACCGTTACGCCTGGCACATGGATAACACCGAAGGCGTGAGTTCCAGCCTGTCCTTGCCGCAGGTTGCCAAGACGGTGAACTCCGCCTTCTCTGAGGCGAATCCACGCTTCAAAATTCTGCCGCGCAACCAGTACACCATGGTGCAGGCGATTACGCCGATCCCGACCTCCTCAGGCCTGCTCAATCCAAACTGCTCTGCCATGGCCGTCTTTGTGTTCATGAAGGATCACAAGGCCACTACCATTGCGCGCGCAGTGCAGAAGACCAAGGACTTCAACGTCTCAAACGCCAATGCCTATTACGAGACCCACAAAGAGGTCAATGCCAGCTATTGCGCCGAGAAGCTGAACGCGCGCCGGGACGTGGGCAACAGCAGGCACAAACGTCAGAAAGTCATCGACAAGTTCAAGAAGAAGAACCCCGACGTCCCAGAGGGCGAAATAGGCAATCAGGCAGTCGTAATTGCAGCTGCCGAGCGTGTCAGTCAGGCGGAGGCCAAGCTCAGCGAATACGACAAGCTTTGTCCGGTGAACTTCGCGCTGGCGACGGCCAATGTCGGCGTCATGGCCGCCACCAATGAGGAAGTACATCGCCTTGAAAAGCAGATTCTGGTCTATGTGTACATTGCGATCATCATCGCGGTGTATCTCTCCTTCTTCGAATGGCAGTCCATCTTCTGCATCATGCTGCCGCTGTCGCTGATCTCCTGGATGGCCTATGCGGTCATGGCCCTTCTTGGAATCGGCATGAAGGTGGCCACATTGCCGGTTGTGGCATTGGCGGTTGGTATCGGCGTGGATTACGGCATCTATGTCTATGCAACCATGTCTGATGCGCTCAACGGTGGCTTCAAGATGAAGGACGCCTACTTCAAGACGCTCAAAATGACCGGCAAGGCGGTGGTGTTCACCGGCGTAACACTGGGTTTTGGCGTGGCGACGTGGTTGTGGTCTGGGCTGCAGTTCCAGCGTGATATGGGCGCCCTGCTGGTGTTCATGTTCACCGGCAATATGTTTGGTGCCATCCTGATTTTGCCGGCGCTGGCCTCCTTCCTGCTCAAGGAAGTAGAACTGCCGCCGGGTCAGAAGCCGGAATTCAAATCACGGCACTGAGTCAGAACGCAGCAGCTGCTTCAAGAATGAGCCCGGCACCGCCGGGCTCATTTCTTTTTGTCTCACAAAATGGGGATCGCTCCTCGTGAATAATGAAGGCGGGTTCCCGGCTTACTTAAGCGCTCAGTCTTCAGGGACCAGAGGTGTTCGGCTCGGCACCTGAAAAATTTCGTTACTTTCGAGGTTCATGGCGGTCAGCGGCCCGCCCCAGATGCAGCCGGTGTCCAGCCCATACACATTGGCGGCCGGCCAGTGAATCTGGCCCAGAGTCGACCAGTGACCGAAAACGATCCGGCTGCCTCGACTCCGACGCTGCGGCGCTAAAAACCAGGGGATGGCGAGATCTGGTCGGGCTTCCGGCCTGCCCTTGAGTTTGAGCAGCGCTCGGCCCTTGCCGTCACAGTAACGCCAGCGAGTCAGGCAATTGACGACAAAGCGGGTGCGGTCGTCGCCCTTGAGCTTGTCCTGCCACTGATCCGGCAGGTCGCCATACATGGCGTTCAGAAAGCGTGACCTGCTACTGCCGTCGGCAATGACATCACTGGCTTCGCTGGCGAGCGCCAAAGTCTGAGCCACGCTCCACTGAGGCGGGAGCCCGGCGTGGATCAGTAATGTGTTGGTCAGCGGTTCGTGGATGGCCAGAGGGCGCTGTGCCAGCCAATCCAGCAGGTCTTCGCAGTCCGAGGCCTCGAGCACTTCATCTAGTGTGTCCCGGCGACTGGCTTTGGCGCCATTGGCGACCGCCAGCAAATGCAGATCGTGATTGCCCAGGACTGCGTCTGCGGCACCTCCAAGGTCGCGAACAAGTCGCAAGACGTCGAGCGAACGCGGGCCGCGATTGACCAGATCCCCGACCAGAATGAGCCGGTCGCGCGTCTTGTCAAAGGATATGAGGCCGAGTAGATCGACCAGTTCGTCAAAACAGCCCTGAAGGTCGCCGATTGCGAAAGTGCTCATAGATAAGTTTCGGTTCTAAATTCAATCCCGAACGGTACAGTTAACCGGACGGCCGGGCGATTTTCGCCAGGAAAAAAAAATTGCCGATAAGCGGTAGAAATCAGGCCCATCTGCAGCTTTGACGTGGAGCCTCCGCATCATCATAGTGTCAGCACTGTTCGATTTCAGTGCAGCCTCATCAAAACGGAGTTCACCATGCTTAACGAAATTTCTGCTCGCGGCGTCGCCGCTATGGAATCCATGAAACGGCAGCACGGCGCTACCGCGGTGGAATATGCCTTGATTGCCGGTGTTTTGGCCCTGATCATTGCCGCTGCCTTCTTCCTGCTCGGCGATGGATACAAAAGTGCACTCGGTAACGTCATCACCGAAATGGAAAATCCGACCAAGCCTGCTTCATAATCGACCGATTCATCTCGATGAATATGGGCTGATTTCGGAACGGGCCCGAGGTGGCGATCAGGTACAGGTCTGGTCGTCACCTCGAACGCTGTCCGGGGACCCAAGGGTAGATTCACTCGTCCACTACTGGATCGATAGCTGAAGGAATTAGAGAAGGCGAATCACGACAATGCAGAGCGAGCCGGCCAGAATGATTAGAGCCATGAGGCAGCAGCAAGGTGCCTCGGCGATCGAGTTCGTCATGATCTTTCCGGTCCTGTTCGCCGTTACCTATGTGATCATCATTTATTCCTTTCTGTTCATGATCAATCAATCGCTCAACTTTTCGGCCCAGCAGGCGGCAGAGGCCGCAGTTGCGGTCCAGCCGCGCGCTGATCAGGACGCCTATCGTAGCGAGATCATCAATCTGATCAACGCCACCGTGCTCAGTAATTCTCAGTGGCTGCCGACGTCGACCCGCAATCTGATTACGGTGGACAATCCCGTGTTCTGCAGTGATGGCGGCGGTGATACCGCCTGCCCGGTGGCGCCGAATGACTCGGCGGTTGTGGTCCGGCTGCGCATGACCAAGGATGCCAGCAGCCACTTGTTTGCTACCTTCACCCTCCCGTATCTGGAGAGTTTCCCCCCATTGCCCAATCTCACGGCAGAAGCGGTTGCCCGACTATAAGATTGGCGTTGGTGCTGTAATTTGTTGATCTAAAAATAAACTGTGTGCGGAAACACTGGCGACATACAGTAAAGGGCCTATATCCTAGTCACCGGTCTTAACAATCAGGGAGCGCCAAATGAGCAGCAACGCAGCCAAAATAATTGCTCTCGTTGCTGTGGTGTTGACCGTCATCCTAGTGTTTCTGGGCTGGCGTATTAGTCACAACTACGCAGCCAGCGCCCAGCAAGTCCAGCAACAGGTTGAAATCGAGGAGCGTGCACCCGGCATTCTGGCCGTAGTCGCGGTCAATCCGCTGAGCGCATACAAGGCAATCAGCAAAGACGATGTGGTGCTGACGGAAGTCTCTATTGCGCCAAAGAATTACTACACCAGTCTTGAGGATGTCGTTGGCAAACAGCCCCTGGTTGATATCGATCAGGGTGCGCCCGTCACGCGCCGATACTTCGGCGAAGGTAACGTCCTCGCCAAATCCATCCCTCCTGGCTTCAAGGCGATATCGGTAGAGGTCAGCGACATCATCGCCGTCGGCGGCTTTGTTCGGCCGGGCGATGTGGTTGATGTGCTGATGTATCTGGGACGCGGTGGCAAGGAGGTGGACGCTATTCAGGCGCGCGTGCTGCTCAAGGACTTGCGCGTGCTGGCCTATCAGGAAATGATTGTCGACCGTCCGGAAGGACTCAAGGATTCTGATAATGACAATGGCCGGCGGAGCGGTTCGGGGCGTCGGCAGCGCACCGCCGTGCTGGCCGTGGCCGAAAAAGATGTCACCCGCCTGATGCTCGGCGCCAGCATGGGGAGTTTGCGCCTGGCCCTGCATGGTCTGCCCGGCGATGTAACCGAGGACCTGGCATTACTCGATGCCAAGGACTCGGAACTCATCGGCCTGCCGCAGCTACCCAAAAGTGAGGCGGCCAAGAAGGCCGAGGAAGACAAGAAAGTGCCGGATATGGCGATTACGGCCAAGGAATTGGCTCGGATCGAGCCCCCTCCGGCAAAGAAGAACAATATCGTTCCGCGCCCCAAGGTCATCGTCTATCGCGGTGCCCAAGTGGAAACGGTACGGCCGTGATGCGGTCACTGATGTATAACAACAAGATGCTGAAGAATTCCTACCGATCATGTTCATTAAAATCATGAAGGCGCAAACAGCTTCGCCTGGGCGGCAACGGCGCTTGGCCACATTTTGTGTCTCGACGGCCCTGGTTCTGATGACGCTGGGTGCAGGGGTTTCCACCGCGCAAAATAAGGCGGACACCGATGAGGTGATCCTGGTCGAGCAGGGCACTCACAAGTTGATCCGGGAACAGACTTCGGTCAAAAGAATCGCCGTAGGCGATCCCGCCATCGCGGACGTCAATGTCATCAACTCCCGTGAATTGCTGGTCACCGGCAAGACGCTGGGAGTCACCAGCTTGATGGTCTGGCCGAGTTCCGGGCGCGCGCCGGCGCAGTACAAAATCAAGGTCGGCGGCGTCGTCGATCCGACCAGAACACTGCGAGCGGATCCTGAGTTGGCGGGCGCTCAGATAGAGCGCGGTGCCAGTTTGGAGGGCAAACTGCCCAATCTGCTGGCTTACCGTCGCGCGCTGGCATCGGCAAAACCGGCAACGGACCGGCTATTGGATCAAAGCATTGTCGAAGGCGATACACAGGTGCTGACTTCCATCAAGATTGCCGAGGTCAACCGCAGCACGCTTCAGACCTATGGCGCTCAATTTCTGAAGAACGTCGTCAACACGACGGCAGGGGTTTCGCCGCCCGGCCTGTTGAGCGGTATTTCCAGACCCGCTGGTAGCGGTTTCCAGGTCGAGAGTACGTCTGGCTTTCTGCCCGTTAACAATGCCTTTAATCTGGTTTTCGGTGACGCCACGCGGGGCTTTCTGGGGGTACTGAGCGTGCTCGAATCCAAAGGGCTGGCGCGCGTGCTGGCGGAGCCGAGCTTGACTGCCATGAGTGGCCAGACGGCGACGTTTCTCGCTGGCGGAGAATTTCCGATTCCCGTGGCGCAGTCCGGGGGCAACAATGGCTCGATCACGGTCGAATTCAAAGAGTTTGGTGTTCGCCTATCACTGACGCCGACGGTCCTGTCCAAGGATCGCATCGCTTTGCGTGTTGCTCCTGAAGTCAGTGATCTGGATTTTTCGGCGGGCATTCAGATCGGCGGTGTGTCGGTCCCTGCGCTGACCGTGCGGCGCACTGAAACCAGTGTTGAGCTGGGCGACGGCGAAAGTTTCGTCATCTCAGGGCTGGTCAGCAACAACCTGACGTCCAATGTGGACAAGGTGCCTTGGCTGGGCGATATCCCCATTCTGGGGGCCTTTTTCAAGACGGCAAGCAATCAACGGGTCGAGAAGGAATTGATCATGGTGGTAACGCCAAGATTGGTACGGCCCTTGGCACGCGAGGCGGCCCTGCCCAAGCTGCCGGGCTCCGAGTACGACGAATATCGTCCTGGCTTTGGAAAGATCATGTTCGAAGAGACTGGTGAGTTTGATAAAGACTCTAGCCTCTTCGGTTTCAGTCAATAACGCTGGTGTGAGACGTTCCATTCAGACAAACCGGACGACAGTAAAACGCTCGTGAGAATTCAGGCCCTGCTCTTTGCGGAGGACCCGCTGTTTCAGAGCTGGCTCGAGGAATCTGCCTCGACACTCCAGGTCACTTCTGCCAAAGCCGAACACATTGACGAGGTGATGGATCGCATCGCCTCCGTCGGGCGGATCGACATCGTGTTCTTCGCGGTTGAAGCGGCGACCGCTGCGAGCCGCGTCGAGATGATCGCGCGCCTGCTGGAAATGAAGCCGGACATCGCCGTTGTGGGGCTGGCGCACGAGGGTGATTCGGGTTTAATGCTGTCAGCCATGCGTGCCGGCGCCCGCGATTTTTTCATTCTCAATCAGGATGAAAGCAATCTGGAAACCCTGCTAGCCCGCTTGATGAAACGACCGGGTGCAATATCAACCGGATCGACTCCAGCCAATCAGGGCAGCATATTTGGTGTCATGGCGGCCGTGCCGTACGAGGGGATCGCCTTTCTGGCCGCGCATCTGGCGCTGGCCTGCGGCGAACAGACAGGAAGCGAATCCCGCACTTTACTGCTCGATCTGGCGCTACCCGCAGGTGCGGCGAATATTTTCCTCAACATCAACCAGACCTATGGTGTGCTCGATGCGATCAACGACGGCAGCCGCTGTGATGGCACCTTGGTCGATACCGCTTTTACAAAGCACAAGAGCGGGATTTATTTACTGAGTCTGCCAGAAGACATGCAGGGCAGGCCTCATATCGACGGCGACGAGCTGGTGGCACTGCTGGGAGTCCTGCGCGGACTATTTGCCTCGATCGTGATCAGCTTTGATGGACACCTGCCACTGGGCGTCCAGGAGGGCCTCATCAGAACCTGTTCCAAGACGATGTTGCTGACCGACCAATCCATTCTTAAGTCGCGCCATAGCAAGTATCTGGTGCGCGCGCTTCGGCTGGAGCAGTGCCCGCTGGACAATGTCGAGCTGATCGTAGACAACTACCGGAAGCGCGTAGGTTTGGAGCCCGAGAATCTGGCGGAATTACTCGAACTGCCGGTCATGGCAAGTCTGCCCGCCTCGAGCGGCGACACTCGTATTCAGTCTATGAACCAGGGTGTTTCGATGTTTGAATGCGCCCCGAAGGATAATTACTGCGGCGATGTTCGAGACTTGGCCGGCCGCTTATTGGGCCGCGCCAGTTTGCGACGTTCATCGCTGGTTTCCCCCGGTGTATTCAGCAAGCTATTCAGGAAATGAGCGGGTGAGCTCATTCAGTCATGAACAGCCCTGACCCCATAACCCGTTTCCGGCTTTCTGATAAGTATCAGGAGCTCAAGAGCGCCATTCACCGAAATCTGATCCTTCAGATCGAGGAACGCAATCTTGAGATTGAGCGCTGGGACGGGCCGCAGATTGAGCGCTTTGTGTCCGAACAGGTCAGGGCATACGTAACCAAACAGCGCTTGCCGGTCAATTCCAGAGAGAGCGAAACGCTGGCGCAAGATGCGCGCGATGAACTCATGGGCTTTGGTCCGATTCAGTCCCTGATCGAAGATGACACGGTCAACGACATCGTGGTCAATGGTCCAAATCGGGTGTTCGTTGAGCGTGATGGTTTGCTCTCAACAGCGCCGGTGCGGTTTGTAAATGACGCGCATGTGATTCGCGTCATTCAGCGCATCCTGTCTCCGATCGGTCGTCGTGTCGATGAATCGACCCCGATGGTCGATGCCAGGCTGCAGGACGGATCTCGCGTGAACGCCATCATCCCGCCGATCGCGCTCGACGGACCGTGCCTGTCAATCCGAAAATTCAAAAAATACGCACTGAGTGCAGATGACCTGATCCGGAGTGGCAGTGTCACACCCGCAGTGCTCGACTACCTCAAGAAACGCGTCGAAGAGCGTACTAGCCTGATCGTGACCGGGGGCACGGGATCGGGCAAAACCACGTTTCTGAATTTGCTGTCGCAATGGATTCCGGCGGGCGAGCGGATCATTACCGTCGAAGACGCTGCCGAGTTACGCCTGGCTCACCATCACGTGGTGCGTCTTGAAACACGCCCGCCAAACCTGGAAGGGGAGCGTGCGGTGACTGCGCGTGATCTGGTGCGCAATGCACTGCGTATGCGACCGGACCGAATTGTGGTCGGTGAGGTGCGCGGTGATGAAGTGATGGACATGCTGCAAGCCATGAATACCGGACATGACGGCTCCATGACGACACTGCACGCCAATAATCCGCGTGATGCGATTCACCGGCTGGAACTGCTCGCCGGCTTTGCCGGATTCTCCGGCAGCGACGTTACATTCCGTGGCCAGGTTGCTGCCGCTATCCGCATGTTTGTGCAGGTCTCGCGTCTTGCCAGTGGTGAGCGCCGTCTGATGTCGGTGGTCGAGGTCAATGGACACGACGAGAATGGCCTGATCATGAAGGATGTGTTCCGCTACGACCTTGAGAAGGGTCAGCTGCTGGACTTGCGCGGCGCCTAGGGACGATCTCGACATGGCCGCCTTCGTGATCTTCGGGTTTGCAGTGCTTATGGCAGGAATTGCCATCTGGTTGCTGATCTACTCCAACGCCAGGGAGCGTGGTGAGACCATTGCCCTGCGCCTGCGCGCGGGTGATGACCCCATAGATACCGTCTATGTGTCTCGCGAATCACAGCTGAAAAATCCGGCACTGCGCTGGGCCTGTCACATCATGTGGAGTGCCGGATCGGAAGCAGATCCACCGACCGTGACCAAGGTGCTTTGGATTGTATTGGGACTGGTGCCCATTGCGTTCCTGATGTTCGGGTTTCTGCAGGGTTTGTTTCTGATCGCGGCCTTGCTCGCCTTTGGCTACGGCGTATTACGTCGCCGGGCGTCACGTCGCCGTGCATTGATCGTGTCGCAGATGCCGAGTTTTCTTGAGGCGGGATTGCGTGTGCTCCAGGCCGGCAGCACTCTGGAGGAGTCATTGTCTCTGGCGGCCGAAGACAGCCCGGATCCGATTCGGAAATTATTTCTATCTGTTAGCCGCCAGGTACGCCACGGCGCGCAGCTGGACGAAGCCCTGTTTGACCTCGCTGAGATTCACGGTATTCGTGACATCAAGGTCATGGCGCTGGCTGCGTCGGTCAATCGGCGCTATGGTGGCTCTTTGCGCAGCCTGTTTCGCAGCTTGATGGCCGCCATTCGTGCACGCGATTCGGCCGCGCGGGAACTGCGCGCGCTGACGGCCGAGACGCGCCTGTCTGCCGTGGTGTTGTCAGTGATTCCTCTTGCCATCTCCTCGGTTCTGTTTTTGCAGAATCCAGAGTTTTACAACCAGATGTGGGCATCCTCTGGCGGCCGCATTGCGCTCCTGATCGCAGCGGGATTGCAGATCACGGGCGTGGTGGTGATCTACCGCATGATGGGCGCAACAGAAGACCACGTCTGATGTCTCCCGCACTCTTTGCCACCCTGGTTTCCGGCGCCATCCTCGCTGCTCTGGTTGCGATTGCCTGCCTGATTTACCTGTATTCAAGGACGGTGACGACGGTCAAGGTGCAGCGTCGGCTCGACCCGCGCGCGGCCGAAGCCGCCGGGCTGGACGGGTCCAACTCAAGTGTGTTTGCACAGACGCTGGCAGATCAGGGCAAGAAGATTGAAGGCCTGATTGATGCTGGGAACGAGAGTTCGAAACTGCTGATCCAGGCTGGTTGGCGCACACAGCGTGAGAGACGCACTTTTTACATGATGTCGGCGCTCGCTCCGTTCGTTTTCCTGGCTGGAATGTTTTTCCTATGGAATATCGCGCCGCCCAAGCTGCACCAGCCCGCGGTACTGCTGATCGGAATCGGTCTTTCTGTACTGCTGGGCCTGCTGATCCCGCGCGTGGTATTGCGCAAGCGGGCGGAAGCTCGTGTGCGCCGCATCAAGGGCGAAGTGCCCTTGCTGATCCATTTGCTGGTGCTTCTGTTTGAAGCAGGACTTTCGACTCGCCAGGCATTTGGCAGCATGGTGCGCGACGGACGAGGAGTTCTGCCTGAACTGGGCCGTGAGTTTGAGCTGGTGCTGCGTCAGCTCGACGCTGGCGGTGATACCAATGAAGTGCTGAAAAACCTTGCAGCAGGTATTGATAACGACGATCTGACCAATGTGCTGGCGCTGCTCAGGCAGGTTGATCGTTACGGTGGTGAGGTTCGTGATCCGCTGCTGGAAACACTTGAAGTACTGGAAGAGCGGCGCACGATGGACATGCGTGAAATGGTCAACCTGATTTCGGGCCGTATGACCATTGTCATGGTCGGCTTCTTCTTTCCAGCGCTGCTGATCTTTGTCGCCGGCCCCGCTTTCCTGTCGATTCTGCGCGCGCTAAGTGGTGACATCTGATGCCCAAGCTTGTGGTGCTGCCGATCATGATTCCATTGCTCGCGCTACTCAGCGCCTGTGGCAATGTGCCGGTTTTTGAAGCTGAAAGGAAAGTCAGCCCCGGCCTAGCCGCAGATTCAGATTCAGCAGAGAGCCGACGCGGTGTTCATGCTGATCTGATACGGGGCATGGTCGCGAGCAAGCAGTACTACGCAGCTATCGCGCATCTCGAGGCACATGTAGCGGATAGTGGAAGCTCCCCGGAGCTAACGCTTCTTGAGGCCGAGGCGAGGCGCAATTTGGACCAGATCGAGCGAGCGCAGGAACTTTACCGCGCGTTGCTCAAGGAGCCGGCTTATGTGGCTGATGCCTATTATGGATTGGGTTTGATCAGCGCCAGAACCGATCTGGCGACCTCGACCTGGCAGCTGCAGCAGGCGGTTGATCGACGGCCGGCGAATGCCGACATGCGCAATGATCTTGGTTACGCGCTGATGTTGTCTAAGCGTTATTCCGAGGCCCTGACGCAGCTGGCAACGGCTGTTGAGCTGGACGCAGGCGACGGCAGTGCCAAGGCGCGTAATAATCTGGTCCTGCTGATGATGGTTACCGGAGATGAACCAGCGGTGCGCCGTCTGGCAGCTGAAAGCGAAATGTCGGAACAAATGCTGCAAAAATTACGCAGCCAGGCGCAGGCCATATCGCGTCAGGCAACGCGCAAAAGCCGCGGCTGATGCAGAGCAAGTCAACGGAGCGTCACATGATTACCAGCAAACCCCGAGAATCACTTTGTTTTTCTTCAGCTATTGCGGCTGTTTTTCTCTGCTGGGGCAGCGTATCCATTGCCGCGGACCCACTTGGCGCAGAAACGCGCGAATGGATCGGTCTGCAGACAGGGGGAAGCGCCGCTTCGCCGGAGCCTCGTCCCATGCCAGGGGACATCGCTGAGAAAACTTATGAACGCTACGCGGAAAGTTTCACGAAACCTATTCCTGATGAGTTGAGCAAGGGATCGTTTGTTGAGGACAGCGGGGAATAAACTGGCTTTTTCGGGCAGGAACTCCGCCAGAAGAATTTCTCCGCCCGATCGCTCCAGAAGTCTGGTTCCCCTGGTCCAGCCCCGTTTACGGCGAAATCTGCGGGCGCTGCGTCGTGGCAATCAGCGGTCGGTCAATTTCGATAGTGTGCATCACCACTTCTGCGGTGCCAGTTTGAATGCCCAAGGCACCTAGAATCGGGTCGATCCTGGTTCCGGCCAGGTTGCCGACAGCGCTCAACAGCGGTTCAACCGTCGTATTGATCACGCTGCTCAATTCTGCGGCAACGTCGGCAAGGCCGCCGGTCAGCCCAGTGCCCGAGGTTTCGATGTCCAGATCGAGGTCCAGTTCCACAGAGCTGGCTGATCCTACAGTCTGCGGGTTGCCGGTGACGGCGGTTTCCTCGGGTATGCCGAGGGCTTCGTAGTAATTCTTGCCGTCGCTTGCGCTCATCTGTTCGAACAGGGTGACGTTCCGAGGTAGTGGATTGGGGCCGGTCTGGCTGACGCCAAGAGAACTTGCCGCGAGCGCCGAGTCCAGCGTGGTCTGACCCAGAGAAGGCAGAGGCAAACCCAGTAACTTCAAGTTAGTGGCATCGATACTGACCGTGGCCACCGGGATTTCGCCCCCGAGGTCCAGTGGCGGCGCGTCGGCTGCGTTTCCACTGAAGGAACTGATGATGACACTGGCAACCCCGGTTTCGGCGCTGAGTTGGGCGATGGGCATGCCGCTGTTGACGCCTTGCTGTGGGCAGTCGATGCGGTCGAGAAATGCCGAGGCGCGGGCCACTTCTACGTCGATCCCGATTTTCAGCGCATCCGCAACATCGACGTTCGAGACCATGCCAGTCACAGAACCGATCAGCCCGAGTGCAGTGGAAATGACGCTTTGCAGCGCGCCCTGCAGGCCACTCAGGAGGTCGGTCGCGTCTACGCGAACCATCAGGCGAATCTGAGCAGTGCGAGCAACGGCGGTGTCAGATCCAGGTCGTCCCTGTCCGCGCTGCGGGGGCTCGATGATCTGAATAAAGTTATTGACCGTGATTCCGGCTACAGAGGCGCCGATGTTGATTGGTATGGGTGTTGTAGCGCCGTCAGGGTCAGCATTGGCGGCTTGCGCCAGCGTCGTGATGATGTCCAGCGCATTGCCTACCGTTGCGTCTGGGGATACTCCGCCCAGGCCCCCCAGCAATTGGTCGATAGAGAAGGTCTCCGTGCTGGCTGCGGCATCAGCCAGGTCGCGGATCGCATCCACAGCTGCATCACTGACGGTCCCGGATAGATTGTCTGCCAGGTTGCCCAGCACATTGGACAAGACCGGCGATTGCACTTCCAGTGCCAGCGGGTCTGACAGGTCTTTAACGGTGACGCCGAGTGCCAGCGCCAGTGCCTCGGCAGTCACGTTTGCGTCGGCTAATCCATTGAAGTCAACCAGACTCAGGTCGAGCGGATCGGGGCTGCCGAGCAGGGGGCCGAGGACTGCATTGAGGGCGCCTTCATTCAAGCTCGCCAGCCCACTGCCGACAGAGAAAGTTCCGAGCAAAGGCTGTTCTGCCGTTGCTGACACCTCCATGCGTTTGCCGGCATCGTTGCTCAAAAACTGGGTCAGCATGGTCGGGAAGGGCGCTGTGAGTGTGACGCGAATGGCATCGGCGCTGGCGATGTCCGATTCTGCGCTGGGAGCCAGCCTGCGCAGGGTCATGGCATTGCCGTTGACAGTCACCGGCACGGCTTCAAGCTCGCCAGTTTCGATCAAGATGGTCAATTTTCCGACCAATTCCGCGCTACCGTTGCGCAAAAGGCTTTCATCAACGCGTTGTTCGAGTTGCGTGCGAATGGCCTCTGGCGTGGTTCCAAACGCTCGTTCGCAGGCGCTCACTTCGCGCACCGCATCCAGGGCAGCCAGTGAGGCTAATTTCTGGATCTGCCGGTTGGCGAGATAGATTCGACCCACCTCAAAGGCGGCAAAAGCGCCGGTGAGCAGGGCGCCGATGGCCAGGACCACGTACACGGTGACGGCCCCGTGCTGGCAGCGGCGAAGTGCCATCGACCGCGATATTGAGTTCATCTGCCGCTCCGGCTATTTGCAGGCCTATTGTGGGCTTGAGTCCGCTCAAGGTGTGCAACTTCCGACGGACGCGCTAAGGCACACGATAACCGAACGAACGATCAGCTTATTTTTTAAGTTGGGAATTCGACTAGCTCGACGATTTACCCGATTTTGGGCCCCGATGCCCATAAAAGGGGCGACAGAAGCTATTACTCTCCCTAAAATCATCGTATTCGCGTCATTTCCGACGTGTCCGGAGCACAGATTAGTGCAGCTGGAATTGCCGAAGAAAATCAAACCAAAATCACTCGTCGCTATCGCGGGGTTGCTGGCTGCGCTGATTCTGGCCGTGATCTCGGCACGGGCCATGTTCAAGGGCGGCGATCTCCAGCACGAATTGAATCGCGGTCATGCGCTGCACAATGCCAGTGTCGAACTCGCCCCCTTGGTGGCGCTCGGTGGCGGCAATCTATTGCGTGATCGGGTTCGCGATCTGGTTCGAAATTCGGGTCTTGGCCTGACTTATCTCGCGGTTTCTGATTCAGGTGGCAACATTCTGGCCGTGGACGGGCGTTTTGAATCCCTGGCAATTCCACTGATCAGCACGCTGGCAAAGCAGCGTCTGCGTAGCTGGTTGTATGAAATCACCAGCGATCGCGGTCGTTTTTCGCTGCAGCAAAATGGCCAGACGGTCGGCGAGGTGGATTTTGCCTTGGCGCCAGCCTATGCACGCGACGTCAGAGAACGCGCACTGGAGGAACTGCGCTTGCTGGCATGGATCGGACTGCTCGTCGGCTTTCTGGCACTGGGCGTGATGGCTTACATGCTGACACGCAAGCCGCGCGAACCTGATCCGGCGATCCTGAGTCGAAGTCAGCAGGAAATGCCACCCCGAAAGCGCAGAAGCGCAGATATCGAGGCCGAGGAGATCGCAACCGCGCTCAGTGACCATGGCATTCATGCTCTGGACACGCTGAAGCGGGCGCTGATCGTGGTCGATCGGGATGCCCGTATTCGTTTCATGAATCAGACTGCCGCCAGAATCACCGGCTGGTCGGCCGAGGATGCCAAAGGGCGGCTGGTGTATTCGGTTTTTCACCCTCTGGACGAGCAGCAATCCCCTCTGGTGACGCCTGCCGAGACCTGCTTGCGCAGCGGACATGAGTACGAGCCTGCCGAACTATGGGTGCGCTCGCGGGATGCCAGCGTGCACGCGGTGGAGGTCATGGCCGCACTGCTTCGGGATGGCAGCGAGAAGCAGGCCAATGGCGCGGCAATGGTCTTCCACGTGATCGATGAACGGCTGAACCTGATCGACCATCTGCGGCGGCAGGCGCGACTGTCCATTGGCGTGATTGATCACCTGGTCGAAGGCGTGTTTACTACTGATACCTCAGGTGTCATTCGTTTTGCCAACGTGCGCGCAGCGCGCATGTTTGGCTATCCGCGCGAACAACTGACCGGCCTGAACGTCACCAAGATGATGCCCGTGCCATTCCTCAACGAGCCGAAAGCGCGGCTGCAGGATTACATCGGCGGTCGCTACCAGAGTCGCTTGCCCAAAGTTGCCGGCTGGCGCAAGGATGCAACGACGTTTCCTCTGGAGCTGGTGGTGCAGCCCATGAGTGTGGACGGCACCGAAGGACTGGTCGTGATTACGCGCGACATCACCGAACGCCAGCGCAGTGACAATCTCTCGCAACGATTGGGCCGCTTGCTGGATTCAGCGGCCGACGAGGTCTATATCTTTGATGCAGCATCTTTGTTTTTCGTCGAAGCCAATCGTGGCGCGCGACGTAATCTTGGGCTGGAGAGCGAGAAGATCAATCGATTGACGCCGCTGACCATCAGCCGCGAACTCGACGAGGACCAGTTTCACAGCTATCTGGATCGCCTGCGCAGCGGCGAGATCGAACACGTCAGCTATCGCTGCCGTCATGTCAGGGAAGATGGCAGCGAGTATCCGGTGGAAGTGCGCCTCAGTTTTTCCGGCGAAGAGGAGCCGCCAATGTTTCTGGCGATTGCGGCCGACATCACCGAGCGGCAATCCCAGGAAGATAGCTTGCGGCATTTGGCCCACCATGACCTGCTCACCGGCTTGCCCAATCGGGCAACGCTGCTGGACCGAATGGGGCAGGCGGTGATTACGGCCAGTCGCAGCAGCAGGTTGTTGGGTATTTATTGTGTGGACATTGACCGCTTCAAGCACATCAATGAAAACCACGGTCGGGAAATCGGCGATGAGGTGCTCAAGATCGCGGCCGCGAGGCTGGATGCGCTGTTGCGTGATACCGATACCGTCGCGCGGATCGGCCCCGACCAGTTTGCCATCGTCGCTCAAGGACTTCGCAGCGTGGAAGATGGTGAGGCCCTGGCCAGAAAGATTCTTGAAGCCTTTGCGCTACGTTTTGAAATAGACATTCACAAGCTCCAGATCACGCCCAGTGTGGGTCTGTCTCTGTTTCCGCTCGATGATTCCGACGCAGAGGGGCTTTTGCGTCATGCCGATGCTGCCAGGTCTCAGGCCAAGCAGGCGGGCTCAGGCCGTTACCACCTGTACAGCATAGAAATGTCGCCAGACAAGCGACGTCAATTGGAACTGGAGCGCGGCCTGGGCGCCGCGATCGCCCTGCAGCAACTGGACGTCTCTGCGGAAATGGCCGTTGAGCTGACACCGGGTCCGGCAGCGGGGCGTGTCAGTGCCATCTTGCTCGACTTCTGCTGGCAACACCTGCGCCATGGCCGGATCGGGGCCAGTGAGTTGCAGCGCTCTGCAGGCCGGGCCGGACTGGTGGCAGACCTCGAATTATGGATGATTTATCGGGCTTGCACCGTGCTGCCTCCGCCGAGCGAATCCGACCTTGACCTGCCACCGGTACCGGTGGTGATCAATGTCTCAGGCTGGCAGTTTCGGGATCCAGAGTTTTATGAGCAGGTCTTCGAATTGATGGATCGGCACAAAGTGCCGCCACGCAGGCTGGTATTTGCCGTCGAAGGCGGCGGTTTCGATGAAGTTAGGCAGGCATCGGCAGCCCGCCTGAGGCGTTTGCGTGATCGTGGGGTACGCATCGCGCTGCGTGATGGTGCCAAGGAAATCTTCAAGGCACTGGATGCGGCTGACGGCAAAACACTCGACCTGATCCTCCTGCAGCCTCAGGAAGTGGCGCAGGCTATCCATGACAAGCAGACCACCGAGTTGCTGCGACTGGCCATACTCGCGGCCAAGGGGCTGGACATTCCGACTCTGGCTCAGGGTATTCCCGATGAGTCCGCCCAGCAATGGCTGGTTGAGCAGGGCGTGCGGCTGGGTACCGGCAGTGCCTTTGGTGATCCCGTCGATGCCGATTCGCTGTCCAGAGAACTCAACAGACCACGCACGCGGGCGGCCTGAGGTTATTTGAGGGAGATTAAGGCCGCTCGGCACCACCCCAGTGTCTCTTCAGCACTGGCCTGAGTTAGCCCTTTGGCCCAGCATCCGAATATGGAACCGGGCGCTCAACAGGCATCAATTTCAGGGCGGGAAATGCGCGGGTCGGTCATGCTGGCCGCCGACCTCGTCGATCACTTGAGTGCGCGAGTGCATGAATTTCATCGCGCTATCTCAGATATTCCCTTCAACCTCCTCGGCGCGATTCCGGGCCTCAATCTGGGCTGCACGCCGGTGCGGCTTGTTCACGATGGCATCACGGACAGCGTCTACAAACTCCTGCGCCGGGGCGCGCGCGGCCTATTTTCTGTCGGCGGGACGACACTGCGCCGACTCGAGGCAATCGAATCCCTTGAGTTGCGCCCAGAATCTGCCTTGACGCGGAGCAGCGCCACCTCAACGCGTCCGCGGCTGGACCTTGCAAGTTCTATTCTCAGTGGTTTCGTTGGCGATCGCATGGCGCGACGAAGAAATCCGCTCAGGGTGCGTTACGGTGTCTACCAGCATGGACAGCGGCTACGTCTTACTCGCGATGGACTGGCTGATGCATTTCCGCAGGCGACGCCGCGTATTGCGGTTTTTCTGCATGGCCTATGTGGAAGCGAAACCGTCTGGAAGCTGTTCCGTGATCCGGCCAATGCCGACACTGATGGCTACGGCGTACGGCTGGCGCGTGACCTTGGCTACACGCCAGTGTTCATTCGATATAACAGCGGACTGCACGTTTCCCTCAACGGGCGCCACTGTTCGCGAACGCTCACTGCCCTTTATCAGAACTGGCCGATGCAGGCAGAAGAGATCGTTTTGATTGGACACAGCATGGGCGGCTTACTGGCGCGCTCGGCTGCTGAGATTGCTGCATCACGGGGTGCGAACTGGTTGTCTGTTTTGCGTCAGATCATCTGCCTGGGGACGCCTCATCTGGGTGCGCCTCTGGAGCAGTTTGTCCATCTGGCGAGTCAGGGGATGCATCGACTGCCGTTGCTAGCGCCGCTGGCGCGACTGCTCGACGCACGCAGTCTGGGCATCAAGGATTTGCGCTGGGGTTATACGCGGGATCGTGAATGGAAGCAGCGCGATCCTGATGAACTGTGGACGGACGACCGACTGCAGTACGCGCCGCTACCGGGTGTGCACTACCGCTTTTTGGGCACTTGCCTTGCATCTGACCCCCAGCATCTGCTTGCACGCTTGCTTGGAGACGGATTGGTGCGCGTGCCCAGTAGCCTTGCCTCGGACGTGGCGGGGGCGGACACGGTTTTGCGCAGTGCGCTGCACCACATGCAATTGCTTAACCATCCAGACGTCTATGCTCGAATTTCTGATTGGTTGAGCCTAGCGAGCGAACCATCGTTTAATGCGGATACAGTGACGACCTGATCGGGGCGCAGGGCATGTTTGAGACCACACTGAGGAAACTCTTATCTCGCAGGGACTTAATTCACTAACGTTATGACCGAAGCTGCAGGCGAAACCATCCGCTTCACCGATCTGGCAAAAGGCCTGATAAAGACGCTGCCGGGGATGGTCAGCGCGAATCGTGGTCTGATTGCACTGGCACGATTGTCGCCAGACAGTCTGGACTCGATTGGTCTGAGACTGGATCGATTAACGCGCAAACATCCGCGTCGGACTGCGCTGGTTTTCGAAGACCGCCGCTGGACCTATGCGGAATTCAACAGCTGGGCCAATCGCGTCGCCCACGTCTTGCGCGCCGCTGGCGTGGTATCGGGTGACTCCGTCGCCATCCTGATGGAGAACCGCCCGGAGACACTCGCTTACGTCGCCGGCGTGGTCAAGCTAGGCGCTATTGCCGGCATGCTCAATCACAATCAAAGCGGCGATGTGCTTGCTCACAGCATCAAGCTCACCGCAGCTCGCCACGTGATTGTCGGAAATGAATGTCTGGGTGCACTCGAGACGACCCACTACACCCCCAAGGGCAAGCTCGGGAGCGGCATGCAATTTCTGTGGGACGGCACTGGTGGCGCACCGTTTTCCTATGTCAATTTGCGAACCGAACTGCATAACGCGCCGTCGCATTCTCTGGAGGAAACCGCCGCCATTGCGGCCAAGCGCGCCGCTTTCTACATTTTTACTTCGGGAACCACCGGGCTGCCCAAAGCTTCGGTCATGAGTCACTACCGCTGGCTCAAAGGTATGGCCGGTCTGGGTCAGATGGCCCTCAGGCTTAAGGGTGATGACGTTTTCTACTGCGCTTTGCCGCTTTATCACAACAACGCCTTGACCGTTTCCTGGGGCGCTGCACTGGGCGCAGGTTGTACCCTGGCTCTGGGCCGCAAGTTCAGTGCGTCGAATTTTTGGGAGGATATTCGCCGCTATCAGGCGACGGGTTTTTGCTATATCGGCGAGGTTTGCCGCTACCTCTTGAATCGACCGGAAGATCCGCGTGACAAGGATCACCGTGTTCGCGTCATCTGCGGCAACGGACTGCGGCCAGAAATCTGGGATCAGTTTCAGGCACGATTTGGCATTGATCGCATCGCCGAATTCTATGGTGCGAGCGAATCAAATGCCGCCTTCGTCAACGGCTTTGGTTTAACCAAGACGGCGGGTTTCTGCCCGCTGCCATTCGCCGTCGTGGCCTTCGACCGCGAGAGCGAATTGCCGCTGCGTGACGCGGATGGATTCATGCGCAAAGTAAAAAAGGGCGGCACTGGTTTGTTGATCACCGAGGTCACGGACAATATGCCGTTTGATGGTTATACCGACATCGCAGCGAGCCAGAAGAAGCTTTTTCGCGATGTATTTAAATCGGGCGATTGCTGGTTCAATAGTGGCGATCTGGTCCGGGACCAGGGCTTCCGCCACATTGCCTTTGTTGACCGTGTTGGTGACACCTTTCGTTGGAAAGGCGAGAACGTGGCCACGACTGAAGTCGAGGGCGCGCTCAATGGGTACCCGAATGTGGATCAGGCCGTGGTTTACGGAGTGGAAGTGCCTAATGCCGATGGCCGGGCCGGCATGGCGTCTTTGACGTGGAAAGGGGCTGAGTTTGACGGCAAGGGACTGGCTGAATTTTTAAAGGCAAATCTACCTGCCTACGCCGTGCCCTTGTTCATTCGCTTGAGGCCGGAGCAGGAAGTGACCGGCACCTTCAAATTTCGCAAGGTCGAAGTACGCGAGGAAGGTTTTGATCCGGACAAGCTGATGGAGCCCGTATATGCCTTGGTCGATGCGGAAATCGGCTATGAGCCCATCACAGCCGAACTGTTTGCGAGAATCCAGAATGGCAAGCTGCGACTGTAATCTCGGCGCGCCTGTTCAGGGCAGAATGCTGAGCAAAGTATTGCCAGCGACTTGGCGGCGCCAGCCATTGAGTAAGGCGATATCGGCTGCGCCCGCTTTATCGACCAGCGCCTCGATATCTGCTCGGGGGGCGAGCAGGGACGGTGGAATGTTCAATTCCTTTGCGATGGCGCGGGCTTTGTCCAGAGTGCGCTTCAATAATTGCTTTCGCGCCTCGTCCGCACGCGTTTCTTCGATCAATGCTGGTTTGTCTTGAGACTGAGTTTCCTGAATCAGCGAAATCAGAATGGCTCCGTGTTTTTCGATGGTCTTGGGTGGAAGGACGAGCAGGTCGGACAGCTGTTCTATCCGCTCGGGCTGGCGTTCAGCCAGGGCATAAAGGGCCTCATCGGATATGATCCAGCGGCGCGGACGGTCGCATTGTTCTGCCATGGTTTCCCGCCAAGCCGCGATGGCGGCGGCGACGTTCTGCGCCCGGGCGGAGAGGCGTGCCAAGCCTTTCAGGCGCCGCCATTCCAATTCGGGCGCAGCCTGGTAGCGCTCGGCGAGGCTGAGGTTTATGCAGTCCTGGCTGTGCCAGTCCAGACGGCCCTTCGCCTGCAGTTCATCGCGCAGGCGAGGATAAATCTGTGCCAGATAGCGCACATCGTCTGCTGCGTAGGCCAATTCCTTATCACTCAGCGGTCGCCGCGCCCAATTCGTGCGGGACAGACTCTTGTCGAGTTGAACATCCATCATCTTGCTGACCAGGCCCGCATAACCCAGCTGATCACCGTATCCCAGCATCGCCGCCGCGATCTGGGTGTCGAACAGAGGCTGTGGGCAGGCTCCGGCCAGACGTACAAAAATCTCCAGGTCCTGACTCGCCGCGTGAAAAACCTTGATGGCGCTGCTTTGCCGCAGGAACTCAAATAGCGGCTCAAGGTTGCTGATGGCGAGGGGATCGATGCAAACATTATCGCCACCGTCGCTGATCTGAATCAGGCAAAGAATTGGGTAATAGGTCTGTTCCCGAACAAATTCGGTATCGATGGCAAGAAATTCGGCGCTGTCCCAGCGTGCCAGATGCGTAGCCAGCTGTTCGGCTGAATCAATAAATATAGGGGTCACGAGAGTAAAGTTGCGAGGCGTGGCGGCAATGAGGCTCTACAATAGCGGTTCGACCGACTTTACGACGAAGATGTTTCAGTCTGTTCTCAACGCTACCCTGAATTTGATGTTCTTTCGCGGTGGCCCGCAGGATTTTCCCTATCACCCGCCGCTGACCGGCGTGCTGGTGCCGCTGACCGTTCTGGTCAATTTCTGGGTGCTGGCCCAGGCACTACCCGCGTTTATGGCCGGGGGAGCCTCGCTGGCGATCGTCATCGGCACCGCCTATGCCGCTCGAATGCTGCTCAAATTTCGTGGCAAGAATGAACGATTTATCCAGACCTATCATTCGCTGCTGGTCGTCAGCGCTCTGAGCACCTTGTTGATCTGGTATCCCTTCGCCGAGATTGGTCCGGAAATGCGGCGGATTGCACTGGATCCTGAGGCGGTAGAGCGCGGCGAGACCTTAGTGATTCCTTTCTGGGCGGCCGCCAGCATGAATCTGGTCAATATCTGGGCCTTTGTGGTCAATGCCAATATCTTTCGCCAGTCCGGTGAGATGGGTTATGCCGCCAGCCTGCTGGTCGCCATGCTGATGACCATGACCATTCTGGGCTTGCTGCTGGTTTTTGGTGTCTTTCTGGGCATCCTGTTTCCGCCCAATCTGGGCTGATTCTGTTTCTGAGATATGGCCCACCTTCATATTCTTGGCATCTGCGGCACGTTCATGGCCGGTGTTGCGGCGTTGGCACGAGAGGCAGGCCACCGCGTTACCGGATCAGACGCCAATGCCTGGCCGCCCATGTCCACGCAACTTGCGGCATTAGGCATTGAAGTGATGCAGGGCTACGAGGTCTCCCATCTTCAGCCTGCGCCGGATGTCATCGTAGTTGGCAATGTGGTCACGCGCGGTGCGCGATTCCCGGCCATGGAGTATGTGCTGGAACAGGGACTGTCCTATGTCTCCGGACCACAATGGCTGGCCGAGAACGTCTTGCTCGGCAAACACGTTCTGGCTGTTGCCGGCACCCACGGGAAAACCACGACCAGCGCGCTATTGGCATGGTTGCTGGATCAGTCGGGGTTGGAACCGGGCTTTCTGATTGGCGGCGTGCCGCTGAACTTCGGAGTTTCTGCGCGCGTCGGTGGGGGAAAATATTTTGTCATTGAGGCGGATGAGTACGACACCGCATTTTTCGACAAACGCTCCAAATTTGTGCATTACCGTCCGCGCACCTGCGTGTTGAACAATCTGGAGTTTGATCATGCGGATATTTTTGATGATCTGGCTAGTATTGAGCGTCAGTTTCATCACCTGATTCGCACCGTTCCCGGTAGCGGCGCCTTGATCGTCAACGGCGAGGACGCCAATCTTTCGCGTGTCCTGAAAAAGGGCGCGTGGAGCCGCGTTGTTCGTTTCGCGCATCAGAGCGGCCTGCAAGCGAGACCGGCGCAGGGCGGATTTGAGTTGCTCATCGCGGGCCAGTCCCTGGGCACCATTTCGTCGCCGCTGCGGGGTGCGCATAACCACGCCAACAGCCTTGCTGCTTTTGCAGCTGCTACAGACATCGGCATCAGCATTGAGCAATGTGTCAAGGCGCTGAGCAGTTTTCAAAGTGTCAGGCGGCGACTGGAGATTGTGGGACAAGCGCGTGGCATCACGGTCTATGACGATTTTGCCCATCACCCGAGCGCTGTACTTGCCACCGTGCAGACGCTTTTGTGCGAAGGCAGTGGCCGTGTATTAGCGGTACTGGAACCGCGCTCGAATACCATGCGCATGGGCACCCAAGCCGCCGACCTGGCACGGGCCCTGTCGGGTGCACACCGCTGTTTCGTGTTTGTGCGGCCCGACCTGGACTGGGACGTACACGCGGCCCTGCAGAGCTTGGGCAGCAAGCTCAGTGTTGCCCAGGATCATGATGCACTCATCGCGGAAGTAAGCGCGCAGGCGCAAGCCGGCGACCACGTGGTCATCATGAGCAATGGTGACTTTGGCGGCATACATCAACGGCTTCTCAAGTCGCTGCAGAACGCCATCTGATTAGACAAATTTTCGAGAATTCATGAATTCAAACGGCAAGAAAGATTCCGACCAGGGCGCGCCGCTGCCGCTGCCTGAAGAACTCAAAGCGCTCAGTGCCCGCGTGGTGCAGATGGCCAGTGATATGGGTGCAAGCCAGTCCGAGGCTAGTCTGTCCTACTCCCGAGGATATTCCGTTGGCGTCCGCAACGGCGAAGTGGAAAGTCTCGAGTTTCAGCGCGATCGCAGTCTGGGGGTGACCGTGTACATCGGGCTGCGCCGCGGTAATGCCTCGACCGGAGATTTGAGCGAGGCCGGATTGCGCGCTTGTGTCGAGGCCGCCGCCACGATTGCCAGGGTCACTGAAGAAGACCCCTGTGCAGGGCTTGCTGACGCCGCCCTGATGGCCACGCAATTTCCGGATCTGCAACTGGATCACCCCTGGGACCTGAGTCCGGCGGAAGCCATTGAACGCGCGCGTGCCTGCGAGGCGGCGGGTTTGGGCGTGGATAGCCGTATTCAGCAGAGCGAAGGCGCTGGCGTCTCTACCCAGCGCGGCATCTCGATCTACGCCAATTCGCACGGATTCGCGGGTGCCCGGTCAGGAACGCAGCACAGCCTGAGCTGTTCAGTGGTCGCTGCAGACGATCAGGGCATGCAACGAGACTACTGGTGGGATGGGGGGCGTAATCCGTCCAAGCTGGATAGCGCTGAGGCGATAGGGCGCAAGGCCGGCGCGCGCGCGGTGGCGCGGCTGGGTGGCAAAACCTTGAAGACGCGAACAGCGCCGATTTTATTTGTGCCGGAAGTGGCGCGCGGCTTGTTTGGTCACTTCGTGTCCGCGATTTCTGGCGGCGCGCTCTATCGCAAGGCCAGTTTTCTGCTCGACAAGATGAATGAACCGGTATTCTCGTCGCGGGTGCAGCTTGAGCAACAGCCCTATATCGAGCAAGCCTCCTCCAGCTCGGCCTTTGATCACGAAGGGGTGGCCACCCGTAACCGGGTCCTGGTCGAAGATGGTGTGTTGCGCGGCTGGTTGCTGGGGAGCTACTCCGCGCGCAAACTGAATCTTGAGACAACGGGCAATGCCGGCGGCATTTTCAACTTGATCGTCAAACCGGGTGAGCAGGATCAGCAAAGCCTGATTCGCAGCATGGGAGAGGGATTTGTCGTGACCGAGCTCATGGGCCAGGGCGTCAATGGCCTGACCGGAGACTATTCGCGTGGCGCGACGGGTTTCTGGGTGCGCAATGGTCAGATCGAGCATCCGGTGGATGGCGTCACGATCGCTGGCAATCTGTTGCAGATGTATGCCGACATTCAGGCGCTGGCCAGCGACGTTGATACACGATCGGGCATCCGCTGTGGTTCGGTGCTGATTGGAAACATGACCATCGCCGGCGGCGAATAAGCAATCCAGAGTTGGTTAGCAATATGAGAAATGAAATGAATAAATTCATGTTTTTTGCGGCGACCCTGATTCTGTCGGTGCCGCTTTCGGTCGGTGCAGCCTCCGCACAGAAACCAGGCCTATGGGCGAGCACGGTCAAGATCACCATGGGCGGCGGCTTCCCGCAGATCGATGAGGCCATGCAGGCGCAGATGGAAGCGGCTGGCATTGCTTTGCCTTTCGTCAAGCCGGTGACGAGCAATGTCTGTCTCACCGCCGAGCAGATTGCCAGGCAGCAACTGCCCAATATGAGTGATGCCAACAGTGGCTGCAGCTCAAAGAACGTGAAGCGAGAGGGTGATCAGGTCACCGGCCAGGTGGAGTGCAACGGCAGTGTTCAGGGCAAGGGTGATCTGCAGATGACGCTAAATGGCCCGGAAAGCTATACAGGTGTTTCCAACTTCAGCGGCACCGCCCAAGGTTTGCCCATGACCATGAAGACTGAATTCAGTGGCAAATGGCTGTCGGCGGACTGCGGTGACGTGCAGCCGATACAGATACCTGAGTAGCTGATCAGCTAGCCTGACTCGATCCTGATCTGCTGCCAGGCCATTGCTGCCAGCGGCTCAACAAACGAGGCCATGGTTTTGGCGTGTTCGCTGGCGGCAGTTCCTCGTGCGACGCGGCCGCGGATACCGTGCAGAATCGCGGCGAGGCGAAACATATTGAAGGCCAGATAGAAATCGAGATTCTCGATGCGCGCGCGACCGGTGCGCGCACAGTAATTTTTGACGTACTCGGCTTCTGAGGGGATGCCCATGGCCTCCAGATTCGTACCCACCAGTCCTGCAGTGACGCCGGGTGGCATGCGGTACATCATGAGGTGATAGGTGAAGTCGCCGAGCGGATGCCCGAGGGTGGAAAGTTCCCAATCCAGCACCGCCAGCACACGCGGCTCAGTGGGATGGAAGATCATATTGTCACAGCGATAATCACCGTGGACGATGGTGGTTTCGTCGCCTGGCGGTATATTTGCGGGGAGCCAGTCGACCAGCTTGTCCATGTCGGCAACTCGGCCAGCGGCTTCATCCGCCAGGTATTGCTTGGACCAGCGACCGATCTGTCGCTCAAAATAATTGCCGGTCTTGCCGTAGTCGGCCAGCCCGATTTTCGCGTAATCGATCGTGTGCAGCTGTGCCATCACCGAATTCATGGCATCAAAATAGGCGGCGCGTTCTGCTCTGGAGACGTCCGGAAAAGAGGTGTCCCAGATGATGCGACCATCAACGCAATCCATGACATAGAACCAGGTGCCGATGAGCGATTCGTCGGTACACAGGCCGTAGGTTCTGGCGACCGGGAATTCCACGCCGTGCAGCGCTGAAATGACCCGATATTCGCGATCTACCGCGTGTGCGGATTTGAGCAGTTGACCAGGGGGCTTGCGCCGGAGCACATAATTCTTCTGCGGAGTAAAAAGCTTGTAGGTCGGGTTCGACTGTCCGCCTTTGAATTGCTCTACCCGCAGCGGACCCGAAAAATCCTCGACATGCTCCTGCATCCAGACGAGCAATTTCTGTTCATCGAAGCGATGCTGGCTGCGAACTTCTGCGGTCCCGGAAAACTGCGCCTGCTTGTCCATGTCCATTCCCTGAGTGTGAGCCTCATGATGACCTTTGCAAGGCCACGGTGCGAGTCAGTTTCGGACTCAGATCAGAATCAGCGCGCCGAGGCCCAGAAACAGGAAAAAGCCCATGACATCGGTAATCGTCGTGACGATCACGCTGCCGGCCAAGGCCGGGTCCTGTCCCAGTCGGCGCAGCATCAGCGGCACCAGCAAGCCGGAGGCCGCCGCCAGCAACAGGTTCAACAGCAAGGCCATGCCGATGACCAGACCGATCATGGCGGAGTCAAACCACCAGTAGGTTATGACCGCAACGGTGCTGCCCCACAAAACGCCATTGATCAGGGCCACCGTCAATTCCTTGCGTAGCAGGGCGCCAATATTGCCCTCTCCGATCTGGCCCAGCGCGATGCCGCGCACCATCAAGGCCACGATCTGGCTCGCGGCGATGCCGCCCATGCTGGCGACGATGGGCATCAGCACTGCCAAGGCCACCACTTGCTCGATCGTTGCTTCAAACAGGCCGACGACAGACGAGGCCAGAAAAGCGGTGGCAAGATTGATGCCGAGCCATAGAGCGCGACGGCGCGAGGCCTGATAGACCGGCGCGAAAAGGTCGACGTCTTCGTCCAGACCGGCCATGGACAGTAAATTATGTTCAGCGTCGGCGCGAATCACGTCGACCACGTCATCAATGGTGATGCGCCCGACCAGCTTGTTGCTGTCGCCAGATATGACCGCGGCGGACACCAGATCCGATGTCTGAAATTCCTGTCCGACTGCGCGCGCCGCCATAGTGACCGGAATGGCCTCCTGATCACGATCCATGATGTCACCGACGGTGGCGTCCGCACTGCGGGTGAGAATGCGGTCGAGTGGCAGTCGCCCGAGATAGCGCCCATAGGCGTCGACCACGAACAGGGAATCCGTATGTGCTGGCAACTCGCCGCGCATGCGCAGATAGCGCATGACCACTTCCAGGGTGACATCGGGACGTACCGTCACCGTGTCAGTGTTCATCAGGCCGCCGGCGGTGTCGGGGTCGTACTCAAGAACGGTTTCGAGGCGCGAGCGATCGGCATCTGACAGCGCCCGCATGACCTGACGCGTGACCGTTTCCGGCAGGGAGTCGACGAAGTCGGCCAGATCATCGATGTCCAGATCTTCGGCTGCGGCCACCAGTTCCTCGGTGTCCATCTGCCTGATCAGACCCTCGCGAACGTCCTCCGGCAGATGCAGCAGCACCTCCCCATCGTTCTCCGGATTGACCATCTCCCAGACCAGATTGCGCTCGCGTTCTGGTAGCGAGGACAGCAGATTGGCAATCTCGGCCGGGTTAAGCGATGCCAGCAGTGGCATGACCGGCGCCCAGCGGCCGCTGTCCAGCGCAGCGCGCAGGCGTCGGACCGGGCTTTCGGTAGCGCTATCTGGCATGGCTAGTCAGTGTTTAAGAAGAAGCTGTCGAGGATTTTAGAATCATCGCAAGGATCGGGCCGCGACCCTATAGATACCGGCAGCTTGCGTCCAGTCAATTCGGCTCAACCAGGCTTGAAATCCCGTTTTCCGAGTGATTTTCCTTGTTCGTCACAGCTTTCCAGTTCAACGGGAAAGCCCCAGAGGCGCGCAAGATGCTTAAGCACTTCTCCGGCCTCCTCAGCCAAAGGGCGGTTGCGGTGACGGCGATGCTGAACCGTGAGTGTGCGGTCGCCATAAACGTCGTATCGTGTAATTTGAATGTCGGGAACCAGCCAGTCGCGGTTGTATTGTCCTGCGATCAGGCGGCGCAGGCGGCCGTAGCCCTCCTCATTGTGAATCGAGTCGACCAGCAGGTGTTCGCTGTTTTCGTGATCTGCAATAGCGAACAGATGAAATTCCCGCATGAGCCGTGGCGACAGGAACTGGCCAATAAAGGATTCATCCTTGTAATTGCGCATCGCAAAATCCATGACTTCCAACCAGGGCTTGCCGGCGATATCCGGAAACCACTGGCGGTCCTCGTCTTCCGGATGGGTGCAGATGCGGCGCAGGTCGCTCATCATGGAATATCCGAGCGCGTAAGGATTGATGCCGCCATAGCCGGGCTGGTCATAGCCGCGCTGGGCAATGACATTGGTATGTGACTGCAGGATTTCCATCATGAAACCGGCATCGACCAGACCTTTGTCGAATAGGCGATTGAGCAGGGTGTAGTGCCAGAACGTCGCCCAGCCCTCATTCATCACCTTGGTCTGGCCCTGCGGATAAAAGTACTGAGCCATCTTGCGTGTGATGCGCACCAGTTCGCGCTGCCAGGGTTCCAGCTTGGGCGCGTGCTTCTCGACGAAGTAGAGCAGATTCTCCTGCGGTTCCGCCGGAAAGCCGGCTTCGTTGCTCTGGCGCGCGCTTTTCTTTTTCTTGGGCACCGTGCGCCATATATCATCGAAGCGTTTCCAGTTGTATTCCTCGCGCTCTCGTACCCGGCTTTGTTCTTCTTCGGCAGAAAGTGGCTGCGGGTGGTGAAAACGGTCCACGCCATGACTCATCAGCGCGTGGCAGGAGTCCAGTGTCTCCTCTACCGCCTCATGGCCGTGGCGCTGTTCGCACTCCATCACATAGCGCCGTGAAAACACCATGTAGTCGATGATGGAGTCCGCATTGGTCCACTGTCTGAACAGGTAGTTGTTCTTGAAAAAGCTGTTGTGGCCGTAACAGGCGTGCGCAATGACCAGGGCCTGCATGGCCATGGTGTTTTCTTCCATCAGATAAGCGATGCAGGGGTTGGAGTTGATGACGATTTCATATGCCAGACCGCGCGATCCCTTGCGGTACAGTTCCTCGTTGCGAATGAATTCCTTGCCATAGCTCCAATGCGGGTAACCGATGGGCAGGCCGAGGCTGGCGTAGGCATCCAACATCTGCTCGGACGCAATGATTTCGATCTGGTTGGGGTAGGTGTCCAGCGCAAATTCGTCGACCGCGATGCGCGAGATGGCCTGATCGTAGCGCTCGATCAGATCAAACGACCATTCCGCGCCCCGGGAGATATAGCCGGGGCTGCCATCGGCGCTCATCTCGCCGATTCCTTCTTGAAAAGATCACGCAGCACCGGATACACCTCGCTGCGCGCAATCACGCTTCTCATCGCGAACTTCGGAGAGTCGATGCGCGAGTAGGCATAACTCAGGGGGCTGAGGCGCTCTTTATCATCCGGCGTTTCGATATAGCTGTAGTAGCGGCACAGGGGCAGCAGCTTGTCACTGACCAGCGCCCGGCTTTTCTCCGGGTCCGCGCCAAAGGCATCACCATCGGAAACCTGTGCGCCATAGATGTTGTAGCCGTCGGCTGGATAGCGATCTGCAATAATTTCGATCATCAGGTTCAGAGCCGACTGAACCACGGTGCCACCGCTTTGCGTATCGTTGAAAAAACAATCTTCATCGACCTCCTGTGCATTATCCGTGTGGCGGATAAACACGATCTCTACGCGCTCGTATTTGCGCGACAGAAATAGATACAGCAGTGTGAAGAAGCGCTTGGCCAGATCCTTCTTGTCTTCGGTCATCGAGGCCGAAACATCCATCAGGCAAAACATCACCGCGCGGGAAATCGGCTGAGGTATCTTTACTCGATGACGAAAACGCAGATCAATCTCATCCAGGAAGGGAATGCGCGCCATCCGTTTCTTCAACTCGGCAATTTCAGATTCGCTGTCAGCCAGAGCAACAAGATCGCTCTGACTCGTCTCCTGTGCTTGCAGTTCCGCGATCTGACGTTTTAGTGGCGCCCTCAGAGCGATGCGCCGTGCAATTGCGTTTTGCAGAGATCGGCCCACGGCCAGATTGGATGGAACTCCGCTGGGCGTATAGCCCGCTCGCTGATATTTGAATTCGCGAATATCAGCGAGCGCATTTCGGATCAGGTGTGGCAATTCCAGATCGTCAAAAAACAGATTCATGAACTCTTCGCGCGAGAGCGTGAAGATGAATTCGTCCTGCGCGGCCTCGCCGTCGCCCTCTCCCGCGCCGCCGCTGCCGCCCTGTTGCGGTGGACGCTGGATCTGATCGCCTGAATGGAACGAGTGATTGCCTGGCAGAACGTATTCCTGATCCCCGCCTGGTCCGTGGCGAAAAGTGGGCTCTTTGATGTCGCGGGCCGGAATGCTGACATCGCCACTTCGTTCCATATCGGTGATCTTGCGGCGCGCGACCAGATCATCTACCGCCCGTTTGATCTGATTTTTGTAGCGCCTGATGAAGCGTGCGCGATTGACTGCGCTCTTGTTTCGATCGTTGAGTCGTCTGTCGATAATGATCGACATGAGCCCGCCCTTAAGCAGACTTCCGTACGCGCAGATACCACTCGGACAAGAGGCGGACCTGCTTCTCGGTGTAGCCTTTCTCGACCATGCGGCTCACGAAATTCCCGTGTTTTTCCTGGTCCTCTTTTGAAGCCTTGGCATTGAAGGAAATGACCGGCAGCAGGTCTTCGGTCGAGGAAAACATCTTCTTTTCGATTACTTCGCGAAGTTTCTCGTAGCTGGTCCACTTCGGATTCTTACCGCCATGCTGAGCGCGTGCGCGCAGCACAAAATTGACGATTTCGTTACGGAAATCCTTGGGGTTTGCGATGCCCGCCGGTTTTTCGATTTTCTCCAGTTCACTGTTGAGTGAACCGCGGTCAAAGGATTCACCGGTTTCGGGGTCGCGATAGTCTTCGTTCTGAATCCAGTAATCCGCAAATGTGACGTAGCGATCAAAGATGTTCTGCCCGTACTCGGAGTAACTTTCGAGATAGGCGGTCTGAATTTCCTTGCCGATGAACTCAGCGTAGCGCGGCGCCAGCCAGCCCTTGATGAACTCCAGATAGTTGCGCTGCTGATCCGGTGGAAACTGCTCGCCCAGGATGCGCTGTTCAAGCACATACATCAGGTGAACCGGATTAGCGGCAACTTCGGTCTGATCGTAGTTGAAGACCGAGGACAGCACCTTGTATGCAAAGCGGGTGGACGAGCCATTCATGCCTTCGTCGACTCCGGCGTAATCACGGTACTCCTGAAAAGATTTGGCGGACGGGTCTGTATCTTTCAGATTCTCACCGTCATAAATCCGCATCTTTGAATAAACGCTGCTGTTCTCCGGTTCTTTGAGCCGTGTGAGCACCGAGAACTGCGCCATCATCTCCAGCGTGCCGGGTGCGCAGGGGGCATCGGCCAGCGAGCTGTTGTTCATCAGCTTGCGGTAGATCTCCACCTCTTCCGAGACCTGCAGGCAATACGGCACTTTGACAATATAAACGCGGTCCAGAAAGGCCTCGTTGTGACGATTGTTGCGAAAACTCTGCCACTCGCTTTCATTGGAGTGCGCGAGGATGATGCCGTTGAATGGGATGGCAGAGAAACCTTCCGTACCCTTGAAATTCCCCTCCTGCGTTGCCGTCAGAAGCGGGTGAAGCATCTTGATCGGCGCTTTGAACATCTCCACAAATTCAAGCAGGCCCTGGTTGGCCAGACATAGACCGCCAGAATAGCTGTAGGCGTCCGGATCATCCTGCGAGAAAGATTCCAACTTGCGGATGTCCACTTTGCCGACCAGAGAAGAAATGTCCTGATTGTTTTCGTCACCGGGCTCGGTCTTGGTAATGGCGATCTGCTTGAGCACGGAAGGTTGAACACGCACGACGCGGAATTTGCTCAGGTCGCCCTCGAATTCGGCCAGACGCTTGACCGCCCAGGGCGACGCCACGCCCGTAAGGTAGCGGCGCGGGATGCCGTATTCCTTTTCCAGGGCGCTGCCGTCACGTTCCGGACTGAACAGGCCCAGTGGAGTCTCGTTGACCGGAGAGCCTGCCAGCGCATAGATGGGGTAGGCCTCCATCAAGGTCTTCAGTTTCTCGGCGATAGAGGACTTGCCGCCGCCGACCGGCCCGAGCAGGTAGAGGACCTGTTTGCGTTCCTCCAGGCCTTGTGCCGCGTGCTTGAAGAACGCAACGACCTGACCGATGACATCTTCGAGTCCGAAGAATTCCTGGAAGGCCGGATAACGTCGAATGATGCGGTTGGAAAAGATGCGCGAAAGGCGCGGATTGTTGCGGGTATCAACCACCTCCGGATCACCGATGGCCTTGAGCATGCGCTCGGCTGGCGAGGCGTAGGCCATGGGATCTTTTTTGCACAGATCAAGGTAGTCCAGCAAGGACATCTCCTCATCGCGTGCACTGAGATACTGTTCTCGGTACGAATCAAAGATATTCATCTTTCGCGCCTCCACGGAATTGCGATTGATCAGTCTGGAACCACTGCCAAAGCAGCATTGCACATTGTATGCCGATGTTCGCGCCGTTCGTCGGAAGCAGGCCTACGTCAATACTGAAGGAGGAATAGAATTGCGTCGGCCGAGCATTTTTCTCCTCGCGCGGTGCATGCGTGCTTGGACCACGGATTTCGCGCCGGGTTCTGGTATGCGCAAGTGATTCGATTGTGATTGATCGCCCGATCGTCCCCGTGCTTGAGCTAGGGGCTGCGTAAGTCTGATCAGATGCGATTGCCCGAACTGCGCACCCTTATCCACGATCCGCTGCGTCCGACATGCCCAGAAGAAAAAGAAATCTTGTTGCGCTGCCCAGGCTTCTGGCGTCCATCACGCGCATCGATTCCGCCAGTGAATGCGCGCCCGAAGACCTTGGCCTGAGGCGCGATGCGATCGATGCAATCTGGTCGGCGGCAGGCGCCTTGTACCGCACCGGCGCGCATCAGGCTTTGACCATCAATATTCGTCGCCACGGCAAAGTCATCATGAACCGCTCGATCGGTCATGTGCGCGGCAATGAGCCGGAAGGCGGCGCGGGAGAAGCGACCTTGGCGTCCCCGGAAACGCCGATCTGCCTGTTTTCAGCCTCCAAGGCAATCAGCGGCCTTCTGGTCCACAAACTGGTCGAGATGGGCAAGCTCGAACTTGACGAACCGGTGTCCAGATACATTCCGGAGTACGGGCAAAAGGGCAAGGAGCGCACCACGGTCAGGCAGTTGCTGTCCCACAGAGCGGGCATCCCAGCGGTACCGAGCAAGAATCGGGATTACCGAATCATGTACGACTGGGATGCCGCCGTAGCCATGTTGTGCGCGGCCAAGCCTTACAACGTGACCGGAGAACGCCAGGCCTATCACGCCATTACCGGCGGATTCATTCTGGGAGAGTTGATTCGTCGTGCATCCGGCCTGAGTCTTCAGCAAGCGCTCTATCAATGGCTTGCCGAGCCGCTAGGCTGCAAATACATGACTTTTGGCATAGCTCCGGAATACCGCGACATTGCCGCCAGAAACGTCTTTACAGGTCCGCGACCGCCCTGGTTTCTGGATTGGGCAGCCAAGCGTGTGCTGGGCGCCAATTTCCGGGAGGTGGTCAGGGTTTCCAATGAAGCAGGGTTTTTAAGCTGCCCCATACCTTCCGTCAATATTTTTGCCACCGCCGACGAAGCAGGGCGGGTGTTCCAGATGCTGCTCAACGGCGGTGAATTTGAGGGGCGCCGGGTGTTCGCCAAGGAAACCGTTGCGGAACTGATCAAGCCCATGGGCTCGCGCCAGTTTGACGGCATGCTGGGTCTGCCGGTGCGTTTCTGCGCAGGCCTGATGCTGGGTGACAACCCCGTCGGTATGTTCGGTCGCAAAAGCCGTCATGCCTTCGGACATCTCGGCTTCCTCAACATCGTCTGTTGGGCCGACCCGGATCGTGATATTTCCGTCGCCATTCTCAATAACGGAAAGTCGCTGGCCCCGAACAGTCTGGCCCGAACGGCGCGCTTGATTGATGCCGTGTGTATGCAAACGCAGGCCTAATCGATTCGATTTTTCACCAGTGCGATGATGGGTGGAGGGCTCAGATACCTTGCGCGATCAGCGTGGATTGAAGCCGCGACCGCCGTTTTGTACATCAGCTACCACGCCGTCTTCAAGGATCACGATCC